>NZ_JAVKPR010000056.1:0-2858 GCF_040980905.1 Kocuria sp. CPCC 205235 | reverse complement strand
TTACATACCCATGCCGAAACCTCTGCTTCTGGTGATTTGCTTGAGTAGGTCTTTCCCCTCTTCCATAGCTTTTGATATGTTTGGGAAATGATGCCTTAAAGCCTCCAGTTGTTCGGAATTGAACAAGTCTTTCATCTTACCAAGTTCTTTTTTCAATTCCTTGGTTTCGGTCTTTAGTTCTTGGTTCTCCGTTCTTAGTCGGTTACTGGTTGTCCTTGCATTGTCCATTTGCTGTCTATAATACTCCTTGTCGTTCTCGGCTTTGAATACCTTTGTGCCGTTTCGCTCTTTTTCAAGTATAGCCTTTCCCAGTCTATCGGATAGCTGTTCATTTTCCCCCTCTAAAGCCTTTATTTTGGCTTTTAAGGCATCTTTTTCCCTATCGTTAACCGTTTTCCCTATCAAGCCGTAAAACTTCTCTGAAGCCTTAGAAATGAGTTTTTGGACCTTTTTCTTTGTTTCAATGGAACGTAGTTCTTTCTGAAGCTGAAGAAGCTGGTTTTGCACGTCCTTGTGCTTGTCTAACGCACTGGATATATCGTTGGATAGTTCCTGAAGCTGTTCTTTCGCACATTCGGTCTTGTACTGCATAGCCGATAAGTGTTTGCGATCAGAAGAAACACCACGTTCCATGCCCAGTGCTTCAGATGCTATGGTTTGGAGTTCTGCCATGTCATCACGCGATAAACGCACACTCTTCCCGTTCGGCTGCGTCCAATCGAAAACTACATGGGCGTGAAGGTTAGGTGTCCATTGCTTTGCGTTCATGTATCCTTCGTCCTTGTGTATATGGATTTGAAACGCTTCAATACCGAAACGTTCCTTGCAGACCGCAGCGAATTGCTGGAGTTCCTGCATGGTGGTTTCTTGCTTGATTACTATTACCCCCTCCCGTATGGGTGCTGCTTTAGTCTGCATCTTCTGCCCAACCGTATCGAAATATCTCTGTTTCGCACTCTCCAGCCGATGGGAGATGCTATCTCCAACCCAGCTTTCATTCAAATGACTAAGTTCCGGACGAACATAGTCCAACTCTTTTTCCCTAAAGTTGTGAATCTCGCTCCCCGGCTTCACTGCTTGTACATGAATACTTGTTGCTCCCATAAGTTAACATTTTTGTGACAATCGATAACAGCCGGTGACAGCCGGCTGACAGGGGGTTAAGGGGGCTTGTCCCCTTACACACGTACCCTTTAGGGTGCTAGTGTGCTATCACCATACTGCATAGGTGCGAAGTTAGTGAATGTTTTGTAAATGCACAAATAAAGGGGAAAACATTTGGATTTGCGACAATAAAGTACTACCTTTGTTGCTGACCAAACGGTAGCTGACCGATACGGGAGAGTTACCAAAATACAAGCCGCTGGAGTTAATTGACGGACATCCGACATCCCCAGCGGCTTTATTTTTGCCTATCTGCTTCGTCTAGGCATACCAGTACCTCTACTAAAAATGTACTTCAAAGATACTTATTTTCTACCGACTTGATAGTTTTTACCCCATATTCTTGGACATTTTTCCCCCATGAGGTTATCTTTGTAGGGTGAAAGAGAAACCCATAAACGGGGATAGATTGAATGCTGGGAAGCATAAACAATCGGGGTAAGGTTAGCGAACCTTGCCTTTCATCCCCCATTATAACTTTACATAGAGGAACTTTATCTATCCCCCCCCCCGCCCCCAAAGGGGGAGCGACCAAACGGCAGCTTCACTCAATGGAGTGTTACAGTTCATCAAAACCAAGTGATAACTGTCGTTTCTCTGCTTCTTCTTTCTTTTGGGCAGCTAAAGTCTTTTTCCGAACGTATGTTTTTGTAAATGAAACCCTATCCCCATTAAAGACAATCAACGGATTAATGAACCAATTATATTCGTTTGGACCTCTTGCTATGATTTCACTTTGTACGAGCTCTGCCAATCCTTTGTATATGGCTTTGTCTGATTTGTATTGGGTGTATTCTAAGCATTTTCGCCTATCGAAAATTATCATATCATTCTTAGGCTTCATGCAAGTTAGAATATACCCGAAAACCCGAATAGCTGATTGTGATAGATTGAAAAAAGCGGCAAAATTCGCAAGGTATAGTTTTGCAAATTGCTCTTCATCTACTTCTATTTGTCGGATAAACGAGGTTTTGAATACTTCTCCTGTATCTGTATCAGCAACAGCAACTACAGCTTTTTTATCACTTCCCGTACTACTTTTGTATTTCTTAACAACGTGATTTTCAATCCCTTCAATTGCTTGTTTCATAAAGGGGTTTTCTTCGTTTTTTTGAAAATCGGTTAATTTGAGTACTTTCTTATTTTCCATAAACATTCTATTTAGGCAAATTTGACTTTCTATATATCGGTGAAAAAGTATAATTTGATTTTCCACAAAGGAATATTTAAATTTCCATTAATACAATAAAAAAGCAAAATATATTTTCCTTTTTAACATCTAATAGGAAAGAGTGACTTTCTAATATGGAAAATCAGATTTTCCAATATGGAAAATACCCTATATTGAGTATCAACTACTTAACTTATTCTATTTCTTAAGTTCTTATTATACCCTAAAAACGGCATATAATCAACTACTTAAAAAATCATCGGTCGGGGAGCGCCCAGCGGCAAGGGGCGGGACCACCCGTCCCGACGAGCGCCCACACCATAAACTTTTTTTCGAATAAGCACACAACCGTTTTTCGAACCCTGCAAAATTTCTTCCGAACCCGAACGGCGTAACACTCCATTGAGTGAAGCTGCCGTTTGGTCGCTCCCCCTTTGGGGGCGGGGGGGGGGTTACATACCCATGCCGAAACCTCTGCTTCTGGTGATTTGCTTGAGTAGGTCTTTCCCCTCTTCCATAGCTT
>NZ_JAVKPR010000055.1:0-3083 GCF_040980905.1 Kocuria sp. CPCC 205235 | reverse complement strand
GACAACACCCATGCTGGCGTAGGGCCGCGAGCCCTACTTCAGGGCCCCACCACGCTCAAAGTTGAAGAGCCGCGTTACCGTCGGTCAGAATGCGGGATACCTGGACGAGCTGTCCTAGCTGACGACGCCGCGTCAGTCGTGACGCTCGTGCCGGTCCACCAGGGGGATCCCCGCGGTCACCGGGTGGGAGCCGGCGGTCATTTCCGCGAGGGGTTGATCCACGATAGGGATTCCGGCGGTAACCGGTTCGCGCTCGGAATCGTGAGTTTCGGCAGGAGTGGTGACCGAGCGGCGTCGGCGGACGATGTCCACGACCGACTCGGCAACGAGCACACCCAAAGCCAGCCAGATCGGCAGGTAGGTGAAGATCTGCCCCGGGGCCAGGGTCTCGCCGATCGCGAGCGAGACGAACACGAGCAGCACCGGCTCCAGGTAACCGAGCAGGCCGAACACGTTGAAGGGCAAGAGCTTGCTGGCCATCGTGTAAGCAACCAGCGCGCCCGCGCTGAGCACACCCAGGCCGAGAATCGCGGCGATCAGCAGGTTCTGGTCGTCGATGGCGGCCAGCCCGTCCTCCGCACCCAGCAGGAATGCCGCGATGGGGAGCATGAGCGCCATCTCAGCCCACAGCCCACCGGAAAACGAGGTGCCGGCCTGGTGGCGCACCACGAAGTACACCGCATACCCGCCGGCCACGGCCACGGTTGGCCAGGACATGCCACCCGCGCGCCAGACCTCGTGAATCACGCCGATCGTGGCCAGCGCGGCACCGACGATCTTCCACCAGGACATCGGTTCCTTGTAAAGCACGCGGCCGATCACGACCATGACCAACGGCAACAGGAAGTAGCCGAGGGACGTATCCAGGGCGTAACCGTTCAGGGGCGCCCACGCGAACAGCCACATCTGCATGGCCAGAATCCCGGCGGTGACCAGCAGGGACAGGCCCACCAGGGGCTTCTCCCCCGCCAACACCAGGACCCGTTGAATGGCCCAGCGCCTACCCGTCATCAACAAGATCAGCGTGACCGCAGGGAAAGTGAGGAGCATGCGGAACGCCAGGATCTGATTGGCGTTCATCGGTTGCAACAGCACCGGATAGAGATACAGAACTCCGAAGAAAACGGAGGCCAATACGGAGGCCAGGACACCTCTCAGCATGAGAATGCTCCTTCCGGTCAGTGCAGCGGTATATCGCCCCTCGAGTGTGTGGATTGAATGGTTGAAGAACCTTCTTCTCAAGGTAGGGGGTGAGCGCAGTAAAGGCCACCTGTCGACGAGACTCAGCTAAACCTCGATCCACCGATGAGGTAGGGGCTGTGCGGGGTGGGTTGATAGAGGAAATGCGCCTCTGACCTGGGAAAATAGGGATGTTCTAAGTCTCTGTTTCCCAGTCAGGAAGGCGCATCTCTCAGGTGCTATTCAATCACGCTCCCAAGTCGGTGTCGTATACCTTCGATGAGCCGAACCTCGTGTCGGCTGCCGGGCTGGCCCCGGTCATGGCCTTGGCACAGAATGCCGGGTTGGTTGAACTGGCCCAGGACAAGGTGACGGTGTTCAACACTGGGGCCGATAAAGGCGCGAACGCGGGGGCGAAGATCAGCAGTCTGGTGGCCGGGATGGTGGCTGGGGCTGACAGCATCGATGACATGGACGTTCTGCGCCACGGGGGGATGGGCTCGCTGTTTGACCGGGTGTATGCCCCTTCCACCCTGGGATCGCATCTGCGGGCCTACACCTTCGGGCATGTACGTCAGCTTGATGCCGTCGGGGCCCGGTTCTTAGCGAATCTTGGTTCATATGCCCCGCTGTTGCCTGCCACACCCAGTGCTACCGGGGCTGCGGCGATGACGTTTGTGGATATCGATGACACCGTCATCGAGGTCTTCTCCGCCAAGAAGCAGGGCGCAGGTTTCGGCTACCAGGGCGATCGGGGCCTGAACGCCCAGCTGGCGGTGGCTTCCACCGCGGAATGTTCTCCCATTGTGGTGGCCCAGAGGTTGCGGGAAGGCTCGGCCTACTCCGCCCGGGGTGCTGCCCGCCTGGTCGGTGACGCACTGGCAGTCACAGCCAAGATCCCGGGCCAGTCCGGGCCGGTGGTGGTGCGCGCTGACTCCGCGTACTACAACGCGAAGGTCGCCAAAGCCGCCCGCGACGGCGGGGCCGAACTCTCAGTGACCGTGCGGATGAACAAGAAGATCAAGACCGCCATCGCCAGCATCGAGGAGAGCTCTTGGACGAAGATCAAGTACAAGAACGCGATCTACGACGAAGCCTCAGGGCAGTGGGTCAGTGAGGCTGAGGTCGCTGAAGTGCCGTTCACCGCGTTCACCTCCAAGAAAGCCTCCGAACAAGTTCAGGGCCGACTGATCGTGCGCCGGGTGCCTGAGAAGAACAAGGTCAAGCTGGCTGCCGGGCAGGACACGATCTTCGATGTCTATCGGCACCATGGGTTCTTCACCACCATCGACGCCTCAGTGCTCGTCACCTCCGCAGCGGATCGGATGCACCGTCAGCATGCAGTGATCGAGCAGGTCAACGCCGAACTCAAAGCAGGACCCCTGGCCCATATGCCCTCAGGGGTGTTCCAGGCCAACGCGGCATGGCTGGCTATCACCACCATGGCTCATAACTTGATGCGCACTACCGCGACCATTATCGGCGGGGCCATGGCCCGGGTGCGGGCACTGACTCTTCAACATCGCATTATCGGCATTCCCGCCAGGATCGCTCACCGGGCCCGGAAACTCATCCTTCATCTGCCAACAGAGTGGAAATGGGCTGATGCCTTCGACCGGCTCTGGACCGCCGCCCTGGGCCCACCAGCAACAATAGTCAATACCTGACCGCCCAGCCCTGGAAGGGCACAAGACCGAGGAACAAGGAGACCCTCGGAAACGCCGAAGTGGAACAGACCGGAGCATGGCCGGGACACCACCGGCTGCCCAGCTTCCATACTCCCGAAGTTCCACATTCTCAGCCGCCGGGCAGAGAACCCGCCGGTGGATTCAGGCTAAAAGGTCCGGGAACGGGAGCGGGTGCCTCACGTAAGAATGTCCGCGTAGTTCCCTGGGGTGATGAGC
>NZ_JAVKPR010000054.1:0-3799 GCF_040980905.1 Kocuria sp. CPCC 205235 | reverse complement strand
CCTGGAAGACCTCGACCCCTACCCGGCCAGCGACGCACCTCGACCGTCTACACCGTCAACTGCGATGAGCCGCTAATGGTCCACTCGTTGAACTTCTGCCAGCCGTGCATCACAAAGGTGATACCCACGACCACGCGGAGAATCAGCAGCCCGAAATTGACGGAGGTACGGGTTTTTCGCGAAGAGTTCATGACGAACAAAGCTACCGGTCAGATGTTAACGACGTGGGTCGATAGCCTCTGATTTCCCTGGACACGACCGTAAAAGCCAGCCGGGAACCCAGGCTCAGACGGCCGTGGAACCGGTGCGAGCGGCGTCGGCGGGTGGCGGTCCCAAAGGCGAGGTGTGTTTGAAGGCGCGCACCGAACGCCGGTCGGAGTGATCGAGAGTAGGCTGCCAGGGTTTCTCGGCCTCGGAAATGGCGATGTGACGGGCCAAGCGCGTGGTATTGGTTTCCTGGATACGGCGATTATGCGCGCTCGTGAACTGGGTGATCATGAACAACACGATCAACCCGTAGAGCACCAGGTCGGTACCGCGGCCGATGCCCAGAAAGCGCGCCAAATGGGTCACCATGTCCGGCACGAAAATGGATAGTGCGGCGAACACGAAGAACGCAAGACCGACCAGGCGGCGAATGGCCTGGTGTTTGGCGTTGACTCCCCCGCGCACCAGAGTGAGCGCGCCGTAGCCCACGGCAAGCACCAGAAGTAACTGAACAATAATCGTCACTGTGAATAGCCCCCGGTTACTTCACGAACAGTTCGGTCAGGATGTTCACGCCGTTGAGAAGGGACTGGCCCTTGCCCTTCGAGTAGTCCGTGTAAATGATCTCCACGGGATGCTCCACCCAGTGCGGTTTGATTTCCGCGAACTGGTTCACGATCTCAGACGCGTGGGCCATGCGGTTCTGCTTGAGGTCGATCTGTTGCAGTGTCTTGCGGTTGATGGCGCGCAGCCCGTTGTGGGCGTCGGAGAGGTCCATGCCGCTGGTGAACTTGGACACGAACGCCGCCGTGCGCAGCACCAGTCGCTTGAGTTTGGAAACCTGCGTGCGGTCATCCAGGAAGCGGGAACCGAGCACCACGTCAGCCTCACCGGAGCGGATGCGCTGGACCATGTCGTAGGCATCGACCACGCGGTGCTGGCCGTCCGAGTCGAAGGTCACCACGCAATCCATGTCCGGATCCTGCAGCGCATACTCAAAACCGGTCTGCAGTGCAGCACCCTGCCCCAGGTTGATGGGGTGGCTGACCACCACGGCACCGGCCTCGCGGCAGATGCGGGCGGAGTCATCGGATGAACCGTCGTCAATGCACACCACGTGGGGAAAAGTCTTCCGGAGGTTCTCCAGGACTTCTCCCACCACTTGGCCTTCGTTGTACACAGGCATCACGATCCACGCACGACTCACGCGAAGTATTCTCCCACAAGCAACCGACCGAACCCTGTAGACCGTTGTGTGCCGGTAAGCACTTACGCGGCACGTTCCGCGCTTGGATGAAAATAATTAGTAGTGCCAGCCGTGCCACCAGTCAGAACTTGGCTTGGACGTTGCTCAACTATAGTTGTCCCGAATCTTCCCCAATCTTCAAGGACCGAACCGTGCTCCAAGCCAATCCTCGAATTGCAGGTCTCGCGTGCTAACAGAGTGGTGGCAGTACCTGCCCGCGTTACTAGTCGTTCTGGCTTTCCTGTGGCTGCCGGGGCTGGCCCTGCAGTGGGCCTTCGGCCAGCGCACCGGCCGGATTGTCTTAGCAGCCCCGGCATTCAGCGTGGCTGTAGTGGGGCTCACCGGTGTAGTCCTGGATCTGCTGGACGTCCGCTACAACTCCCTGACCCAGGTCATAACTGCCGTGATTTTGACGGTTCTGGCGTGGCTGGTGGGCCGTCTCATCCCCCGCGGTGGGTATCACACAGGGTCTAGAGCCGTGGCTGCTTCCGCGAATGTCGATTACCATTCCGTGGGCCGATACCGTTGGTTGTTCCCCGTGGGTGCCGCTGCGGGGCTGGCTATCGGCGCAGTCCTGATGGTGCGCCGTTTGATCTCGGTGATTGGTCACCCCGAGTCGCTCACACAACGCTATGACAACATTTTTCATCTCAACGCCATTCGTTACATCGTAGACACCGGCAATGGCTCAACGCTCACGCTGAACCAAATGACCAACCCGGACAGCACCATTGCGCTGTACCCGGCCGCGTGGCATCAATTTGCCTCGCTTATGGTCCCTTTGACCGGCGACAACGTGATGGTGGCCCACAACGTAATGCTGCTGGCCGTGGCAGGGTTCGTGTGGACTGCATCTTGCATTTACCTTGCACGCTGCCTCCTGGGGCCCTCCCCTCTAGTGAGTGTGGTTGCCGGTACTGCCGCAGCCGGTTTCGGGATTTTCCCGCTCGGCTTGATTGCGTGGGGACCGTTGTTCGCCAATATCCTGTCTTTAGCGTTGGTCCCGGTGTCCCTCGGTCTGCTCGTGCGCTTGCTCGGGGCACGTCTGACCGTCGACCCCACCGCGCACACACCCGACGCTGCGGGTCGGGTTCGCCTGGCTGCGTGTCTGGTGGTGGTCCTGGGAGCCCTGTGCTTGTCCCAGCCGAATGCGCTCCTGGCCTTGTTGGCGGTTGCGGTGCCCCTCGGTGCCACCGCCTGGTGGCTTGCCCTACAGGCGGCAGCCGTGGCTCGGAGGGGAAAGAAGACAGTGATTCTGGCTGCTCTGGGAGCGGCGGCGGTGACGGCGTGGTCAGTGTTGTGGAGCACGCTGAGCACCGATTATGTCTGGGACCGTTTCACCTCAACAGCGCGAGCTGTTGGGGAGGCACTGTTGTACAGCACCAACGATCGTGACGAAGTCCCTTGGGTCCTTGTGATCCTGACAGCTTCCGGAATTTACGCGGCCATTTCCCGGCACCAGTTGCGCTGGCTCGTAGTTGCCCACCTTTTGTTGGTGTACCTCTACGCCGTGGCAGCCGCTGGAGAGAACGGCCCAACCCGCCAGTGGTTAGTGGGCGGTTGGTATACGGATTCTTATCGTCTGGCCGCTACACTTCCACTCACCGCGGTGCCGTTGATCGCTCTGGGTGCCTTCCACCTTGTACAGGCCATCGTCACCAGCATTAACGGCTTGTTTAATTTCGGAAAGCAGACCCCCAGCAGGAGCCAGACCGCAACCTACCCGATCGTAGCGATGGTCATGCTCGTAACCATCGTTCCTCTTTCCCAAGTGGATTCACTCACGCAGTCCACTCGGTGGGGTAAGCAGGCATACACATGGGAAGGGTGGGATAACATTCTTAGCTTGGAAGAATACCAACTGCTCGAAAACATCGATGAGCACGTGGCACCGGACGAAAGTATCGCCATCAACCCGTGGAATGGCGGTGCCTTGGCCTACGCGGTGGCCGACCGCCCCGTGACTCAGTATCACGTCGGTGATCCCGGCCCTCTATTGCAACCACTTGTTCAAGACATCGACGACGCCGCCCCCAACAGCCCCGCGTGTGTGGCCGCGGATGAACTCGACGTCGAATGGGTACTGGACTTCGGTACTCAGTTCTTGCCCGGTGGTGCCGATGCGGCTCACCTGTACGACGGCGTCACGGCCGTTGATCCCGTGATCGACCAGAATCTGGAGCTCGTCGAGCGCAACGGATCAGCCGCGCTGTACGAAGTTGTCGGCTGCGACTGATCCGGCCCTTCACAGATGAGCATGGGTAGGGGTCTTGCGCCACGGCCGGTGTCCGCCGGCGGCGAGCAGGGCGCGTAGACGGTAGTTCTCGAAGTTCCGGAACCCGCGGG
>NZ_JAVKPR010000053.1:0-5245 GCF_040980905.1 Kocuria sp. CPCC 205235 | reverse complement strand
TCATAGTCGTTCTGGCGGTCGAGTCAATGTTGGTGAAGTACTCGTTGTACGTGTTAGTCACCACTTCTGTCAGCGGCGCCCACCCCAGCAAGAGCGCCAGTGGCAAGAGCATGACCAGGAGAATCACGAACCGGGTGAGTTTGCCCGGCAGTGCCAGACGTGTTCCGATGGCCACCACCAGGACCGAGACGATGGACTTTCTGCGGAAGGTCAGGATTCCCACCGCACCCGCCGCGATCATGAGCACCAACGACACCATGGATCGCTCGACAATCCGTCGATAGGACAAGATCGCGAGAAAAGCCATGCCCATGACGGACGCGAGGCCCACCGGATGATCAAAGATCCCGGTCAGGCTGGGAATGCCCAGCCGATAACTCACTTCCTGTCGGCCCACTACGGAATTCCAGGCCTCGGGAGCCACGGCGTTGAGTAGGGCGGAGACGAGAATGACCAGCACACCAATGGTTCCGAATCGCGCGATCCTGGGTAGGTCGGCACGGTGCCAATCAATCTGCAGGATGCCGAGCATTAGAAGGGGCCCCTTCAAGAAAAGGAAACCACTCACCGCCCATACGTTCAGCGGAACCGAATACAGGAGAGCCGAAATGATTCCGAGGGCGGCGTAACCAGCAAAGCACCAGTACGCGGTCATGAACCTCAAGGCTCCGTGGATCAGGAGTCGCCGCACGGGAAAAACCACCGCGGCAACCAAGACCGCCAATTCATCCACGTACCCGACAAGTGAGCTACCGGTCATGGTTTGCAGGGTCTGTGCAATCACCGTGGCGCTCAGCAAGACGGCAGTCCCCGCCTTGGGCCAAAGCCCCAGGGCAACGCAGCACAATGCGCCCACTGCGATAGCTATTACCGCGGCCACAGCCATCAGCACGATGACCGTCCACGGCTCAGAGCCCAGAACATACTCGTCTCCCCCCGAAGTTCTTCTGTGTCACGCTCACGCGTGTCCACCAGTCGCAGAACCGCGATTCCCCCGAATGCGGACACCAAAATGGTGAAATCTGCTGAGTGTAGCTAGACACTACAGTAACCACGAAGTGTGTTCTTTCGGAACGGAATACCGCACTTCTGAGGTCTCCCCTAGTCAGCGGCTGCCCCTTATTTGACCCACGCTCGTAACGTTCGCGGGTGGGGATAGTGTGTTTACCATGGAACACGTCTGCGCACCTTGGGGAAGGCGCGCATGTTCGACGCAAAACCCGCGGATCACACCCCGCGGGAGGGCTGAGGGGGAATCAAACTCGCGATGAGTCAAGAGACGACCAGACAGAGACGACCGTATGAACGCGGTGAAGTCAGTACGGGCCAATTCGGTAGAGCACTCCGCAGACTGTGGTGGATCCCGCTCATCACGCTACTGCTAGGAGCGGCCCTGGGCTGGGCGGCATCCACGGTCATGGGCACTACGTACACATCGACGGCTTCGGGAGTGGTGGTTGCCAACGGAGGTTCCGATTCCACCGAGGCCTTGGCCGGAGAAAACTTGTCCAAGTCCAAGGCCGTGACCTTCGGCAGCATCTCCGGCACCAGTTCGACCGCATCGGCGGTCATCGAGGAGTTGGATCTGGAGCAGACCCCTGAGGCCCTGCTTCAGAACGTGACCACAACGGTGCCTCTGGACACTTCAGAGGTACGTGTCTCGGCAACTGCGGAGTCACCGGAACAAGCGCAAGAACTGGCGGACGCCTGGGTCAAGGTTCTAGGGACCAATGTCGGTGAACTCGGTGACAACACGGACGCGCCCGGTACCGCAGTGGAGCTTGCCCCAGTGGGCCAGGCGTCACTTCCTCAGGACCCGTCGTCCACCGACCCGATGGTTCTGACAGCGGCAGGTGGATTGATCGGTATGCTTCTCGGCCTTTTCGTGGTCATTGCACAGGCTCAATACCGACGCCGCTGAAGCTCCAATAATTGATTTACGAGGTCAGGGGTCGATCTACCAAGAGAGGCCCCTGACCTGAGGCTCTGACACGGCCACGTCGAGCACGAACCCCGCTATGCCCATGTGGACGGAGCATTCGGAATGCGCTGATCCAGCATGACTTCCTTGCCGCTGGCGGACGGCTCGAACCGGTCGATGACTTCCAATTCCAGTTCCACGTGATGCTCGCCGCGCAGTGCCATTTCACGGAAGAACTCGGCAATGTCGGACTCGCTGGCGGAGGGTGAAGGTTGGACCTGCAGCACAGCCCTGCCGGGAACATCCTGTCGGAGCTTGAACCGGCGGATCAACGGGAATTCGTTTCCGTCAAAGCCGTAAGACGTGAGCGAGAACAATTTTCCATCCGCTCGGACTAATCCTTCCCGCCCTCGCCGGGAGAGAATGTCCTTGAACACCACGGACCCGTTGGGTTCCCGGCGTATAAACTCTGCCGAATCACCCGTGTCGTAGCGCACAAGCGGCATGCCTCGACCGTCCAAGCTTGTCGTCACCACACGACCGCGTTCACCGATCCCCACCGGGTCGCCCTTCGGGTCCAGCAGCTCCACATACCCGTACAGCGGGTAGGTGTGATAGTTGTGCTCCCGATCCATTCGTGCGAACGCCGTCTTTTCACTGAGGCCATAGAAGACCAAAATGACAGCATTCGGGAAAACGCGCCGGAGTATGTCCTCCTGTGCAACGGTGAACTGTTCAGAAACCGGGAACAGTCCACGGATTTCATGTCTCCATGATGTGTCGAAATCTGATTCGTCGAGCAATTGCGCCAGATATAGCAATGATGACGCATAACCGTGTAAGAAATGGATTTTTCGTTTCGCGATAAGGTCCCAGAACATGCGAATTGATTCTGGTTGCACAGCCTGAAGACGGACCAATAATTCTCTGACGCTGGGCATCAGAATATACGAACGGCCCCGGGACAGCGTTTGACCTCTGAAGAAGGCACGCCACTGCCCGAGTTCGTAACCGGAATCCGACCATGTATCCACGACATACGCCCACTCCCTGGCCCCACGGTTGCGGTCCAGGAAGAATCGCACCGGCTCACCCGAAGTCCCTGATGTACCTGAGATCTCGACCTGGGACTCATCCACCACGAGCATGTCCCTGTGGTGATCAGTAACTTCTCGCCTGGTCAGGATAGGGAGGGCCTGCAGCGCTTCGTGGGCTGTCATCTCTCCCCGAGCCACCCGTTCGAGTCCGCGATAGGCGGGCCTCTCGGAGTAATAAGGGGCTTGCCATGCGGCAGTCAACGTCTCACCGAGTCGCTTGGCGACTTTCTGACTCGACCACCACGGCACAGTACGCGCTTTTTGGATATCTCTGCGGGTGCTTTCGTAAACTGGGCCGTAAAGCATTTTGGGTGGAAGTAACCTTGCCGGGGCAGCCAGGAGCTCCCTTTGCTCGACCGGAAGATGGCCCACATATTCACGGATCGATACCACCGCTGCTCCCCCTCTTGCGCATTTAACTTGAATCACAATACCTTGACCGCCCAGACTCGGGAGAACTGCTGGAACTGGACCCTGCCCGATTTTGCGAACGAAAACCGCCCGCCCCCATGGCGGCCTCACTCGTCAAATCACTCGACGCGGGTGAAAACCTATCGCTACCTAGATCACGCGAACGCTTACGCCCACGCCGTCGGCGCATTGGGAATCCGCTGATCCAGAAGCGTGAACTTTCCGTTCATCGTGGCCGGTAGTTCGTCGACCAGCTCGAAGTCCAGCTCCACCTGATTCTCCGTGCGACGAATCATGAGCTGACGGAACTGCTCCAGATCTTCCTCGGTAGCCTTCTGGGACGGCTGCACGAGCAGTACCGCCTTACCTAGGGTGTCCTGGCGGATCTTGAACCGGTGGACGCATTCGAACTCGTGGCCGTGCACGTTGAACGGAGTGGTCGAGAAGGTTTGACCATCAGCCTTGATCAAGCCCTCACGGCCTCTTCGAGCCAGGACATTCTTGAACAGGGGTGTGCCCACCTCGTCATGGCCAATCAGTTCCGCCGAGTCGCCCGTGTCGTACCGGACCAGCGGCATGCCCCGCCCGTCCAACGTGGTGGTGACGATGCGCCCACGCTCGCCCACATCCACCGTGGTGCCGTCCTCGTTCAGCAGTTCCACGTGCCCATAGAGCGGATACGGGTGGTAGACGAAATCGTCATCGAGCCACGCAAAGACGGACTTTTCGCTCAAACCGTAGAACACGGCCTGTTTCGCGTTCGGGAAGAGTCGCTGCAGGACGTCACGCTGTTCCGGACCATACTGCTCGGAGACCGGCATTACACCTCGGATCTTGAAGCGCCACGACGTATCGAAATCGGCGTCCTCAAGCAGCCTGGCCAGGTACATGAACGTGGACGGGTAACCGTGCAAGTACTTAATGCCCCGCTTCTCGATGAGCTCCCAGCATTCTCGGACGGTCTCCGGACTAATGGTCTGAATCCGGATCACGATCTCACCGGTGCTGTTCATCACGAAGTACGGCCGATGTTGCGGTAAGTCCAACCCACGGAAGAACACGCGCCATTGGCCCAGCTGGTATCCGGTGCTCGACCAGGAATCCACCACGTAGGCCCATTCCCGCGCACCGCGATTGCGGTCCAGCAGGAAGAATATGGGGTCGCCCGACGTACCCGAACTCGCAGACAGCTCCACGGTCTTTTCCGGAGCCGCGAGCATGTCGCGGTAGTGCTCGGACAGGTCCTCGCGGGTGAGGATCGGCAGCTCTGACAACGCGTCCCGCGTGCTCACGTCCCCCGATGTCACGCGATCCAGCACGTCATAGTGCCCGCCCCGCGTGTAATACGGTGCCTCACGCGCCGTGCGGAACGTTTCGGTCAACCGCTCGTCCACGGTGTCCAGTACCCACGACGGCGTTGTGCGCCCCTTCTCGATCTCGCGGATCGTTCGTTGGTAGATCGGCCCGTAACGACTCTTGACCGGCAGCAACCGCGCTGGTGCAGCTAGAAGCTCGCGCTTGTCAGGTGGCAAATGAGCCACGAATTCGCGGATCGAAACCATGAATACCCCTCCCCATGTCACGGCGCAACCGTGTTTCTCCCCCCGGATCACAGGGTTGCGCACACGCACCAGTCTCCCCTTAAGTGAGCGTCAGGTCACGCCGACTGAACGAAATGTTTCCCCTTTGTGACTTTTGAGTCACTTCTGTCCGAGCCTCATATGATCAGGCTCGGACGGCTTACTGGCTCTTCACAATCGAGGGTGTAGTTGCGGTCTGAAGCCGCCGGCCTCGAGCAGGCTGCGGGCGATGTAGT
>NZ_JAVKPR010000052.1:0-5287 GCF_040980905.1 Kocuria sp. CPCC 205235 | reverse complement strand
CCTCGGAAGACCTCGACCCCTACCCGGTGAGCGACGCGCTGACAGATCTACACCCTCGATTGTGAAGAGCCGGAAAACATGGACACGAACGGAGACTGCCCGGGATCCACCGAGCTCCACGGGGTGACCATGAGAATGGCCAGCAACGCTCCGACGTAGAAGATCAGGATGCGCACCGGCACGGAGTTGATGGCCCGGGGCAGGGTCTTGCGGGGGTTGCGCGCTTCGGCCGCGGTGGTTCCCACGAGTTCCAGGCCCACGAACGCGAACACTGCGATCTGGAATCCCGCGACCACACCCATGGCACCGTTGGGGAACCAGCCGCCGTCGTTCCATAGATTGGACACCTGAGCCACGTGACCGTCCGGTGACGTGAAACGCGTGGCCACCATGATCACGCCCACCACGATCAAGGACACGATGGCCACAATCTTGATCAGCGCGAACCAGAACTCCATCTCACCGAAGTTCTTCACGCTGGCCACATTCAGGATGAAAATCACGGCCACTACCGCCAGAGTAGGCAGCCACAACGGGACCTCGGCCCACCAGAACTGGACGTACGCGGTGATCGCCACGAGTTCGGCCACCGCGGTGACCACCCAGCAGAACCAATACGACCAACCGACGAAGAACCCGGCCCACGGCCCCACGAGGTCCGCAGCGAAATCCGCGAACGTCTTGTAGTGCAGGTTGGAGAGCAACAGCTCCCCCATGGCCCGCATGACGAAGAACAAGAAGAACCCGATGATCATGTACACGAACACCACGGAGGGTCCCGCAAGGGAAATCGTGCGCCCCGATCCCATGAACAGGCCGGTGCCAATGGCGCCACCGATCGCGATCAGCTGGATATGTCGGTTGCTGAGACCTCGGCTGAGACCGGGTCGGTCATGCGAAGTTTCTGCCACGTGCTCGTGAGTCATAACGTCAGAGAGTACTCCTCACCACGGCCTGGCCAGTACCGACGTGGAACCGGCGCCGGGGTTGACCGCATCTCGGCACGGCTAAGGCCCCCGGATTCGAATTCCGGGGGCCTTAACCGTCGTCTCACATGCTCAGCCTGCTCGATCAGTTCACCGTGCGGACTGCCGCTGCATGGTCAGCGGTTGGTGCGCTCGTACGTGTCGATACCGCCGTCGTGGTCCTTCATGAACGTGTCCACGTCGCCCTTGGTGGCCCGCAGCATGGGATCGTTGCGCAAGTAGTGCCTGGTCTCGCGAGCGATCAGCCCCGACAGGATCAGCAGACCCAACAGGTTGGGCAGCGCCATCAGACCGTTCATGACGTCCGAGAAGGACCACACGAGAGCCAACGGAACCGTTGCGCCGATGAACACGACCACCGAGAAGAACACGCGGTAGGGCATTACGGCGCGGCGGCCGAAGAGTCGTTCCATGCATCGTTCGCCGTAGTAGGCCCAGCCCAGGATGGTCGAGTATGCGAAGAGCACCAGGCCCACGGTCACGATCAGGTGACCCCACACGCCGGGCAGACCGTGAGTGAATGCCTCACCGGTCATGGTGGCCGCGCTATCGCTGCCCTGATCCCACACACCCGTGGTCACGATGACCAGGCCCGTGCAGGTCACCACGATGATCGTGTCGATGAAGGTCTGGGTCATGGACACCAGGCCCTGACGCACCGGGTGGGTGGTCTGCGCAGCCGCAGCAGCGATGGCCGCCGAGCCCATGCCGGACTCATTGGAGAAGATGCCTCGGGCGACGCCCATCTGGACGGCCAGGATGATCGCGGAACCGGCGAAGCCACCCACGGCGGAGGTTCCGGTGAAGGCGTCACCGAAGATCAGCCCGAAGGCTGCGGGAACGGCGTCCACATTCACGATCAGGATGTACAGGGCGCCCAACACGTAAAAGATGATCATGATGGGAACCAGACCGGCGGTGACCTTACCGATCGACTTGATGCCGCCCACCAGGACCAACAGGGTCAGAGCGGCCAGCACCAGGCCGGTGATCCACACGGGCACACCGAACGAGGACTCCACGTTCGCGGAGATCGAGTTGCCCTGGGTCATGTTGCCAATGCCGAAGGAGGCGAGCACTGCGGCGATCGCGAAGAACAACGAGAGGAACGTACCGAAGCCGTTAGGAATGCCTCGCTTCAAGTAGTACTGCGGTCCGCCCGAGATCTCACCGGCGGCATCGCGGGTACGGAACCGCACACCCAGGAACGCCTCGGAGTATTTGGAGGCCATGCCGACAACACCGGTGACCCACATCCAGAACAGTGCGCCGGGACCACCGATGGCGATAGCCGTGGCAACACCCACGATATTGCCCGTACCCACGGTGGCCGCGAGAGCGGTGGTCAAGGCCTGGAACTGGGAAACGTCGCCTCCGAGGGCGTCCTTGTCCTTGCGCTCGAACAGCGCGAGCCGCAGCGCGGGGATCAATTTGAACAGTTGAATACCACCCAGACGGATGGTCAGATAAACACCGGTTCCCAAGAGCAGGGGGATGAGGAACCACGGTCCCCAAATGAAAGCGCCTGCAGTATCCAGGGCATTAGTGAGTGAATCAATCATAGAGAGGCCTCTGATCGTGAGGTGGGATCTGTGATACGTCACCGATTGTGAGCTGTATCTCGTTGGGTGGAATTGAACCACATTCAGGGCCAATCACCAGGTACCGGGTGTTTCCCGGGTGCTTGTGTCGACTTCGCAGCTTGCTTAGCCTGCGCTTCAGGACGCCGACGACGCCGCTCGCGCGAGCGGCGTCGTCGTCTTTCGTGAATCTGGAGGTGCGTTACTTTCGGGCGGCGAGAACCGCACCCAGTGCGACGAGTGCGCACGCGGCCATCGTGATCACCATGGGAACCGCGGAGTGGTCCCCGGCAAGACCGGACAGCGGCGAGACGATGCCGCCCAAGATGAATTGGGACATGCCGACCACCGCGGAGCCGGTGCCGGAGAGGCCGTGAGCGTGTGCGCGTTGCTGAGCCAGGGCCACCGCGTTGCCGAAGATGAAACCGATGCAGGACTGCATGAGGAACAGCAAGATCAGCGTGGGGATACCCACGACGCCCAGCAGCACCAGGATCATGTTGAGGCACGCGGTCACGCTCATGCCGGTCACGCCCATGAGAAGGAGCGAGCGCGGCTCATGGTTCTTGACCAGTTTGGTGTTGAGGGTGGCGGTGACGATCGCACCGGCGGCGTTGACGGCGAAAATCACCGAGTACGCGAGGGCGCTGTAGCCCATGACGTTCTGGATCACGAAGGAGGATGCCGAGACGTACGCGAACAGCGAGCCGAACCCGAAGGCGAAGACCATGGCGTAGAGCGTGAATCGACGGTCCTTCACGACCGTGACCGCGTTGCGCACAATGCGGCCCAAACCGCCCTGCGAGCGCCGTGCCTTGGGGAGCGTTTCGGGGATCACGAACACCGAGCAGGCGAGCATCAACAGGCCGAAGCCGGTGAGCAACCAGAACACTGCCTGCCATTGGGCCACCGTGGCGATCACACCGCCCAGTAATGGGGCGACCACGGGCGCGAGTGACGTAATCAGCGCCAGGACGGAGTAGAGCTGCGCGGCCGTGCGTCCCGAAGTCATGTCCGAGACCATGGCGCGCGCGATCACCACCCCGGCCGCACCGGCGATGCCCTGGATGCCGCGGAGAATCAGGACCATTTCAATGGTGGTCGCGAAGACGATGCCCAGCGATGCCACCACGAACAACGCGTTGCCGGCGACCATGAGCTTGTGCCGACCCAGCACGTCGGACAGCGGGCCCAGTAAGAACTGACCCAGCGCAATGCCGATCATGTAGGTGGTCAGGGTGAGCTGAACGAGCGACGCGGTCGATTCGAAGTACTGACCCATATCCGGCATGGACGCGAGGTACACGTCCGTGGCCATGGGGCTGACCGCCGAGAGGATACCCAGCGCACCGATCAACACCACACGATCCACCCGCGGGTTCAGCGCCAAACGACTCCGGAACGGGTGGGACTCGGCGGAACTCTGACTCATGGGTGTCCTGCTCCTTCGGGTGGTGCGCCGCTCTGCGTGGTTCCCGGCTTGATCCTGGGCTCTCGAGGCTGTTGCGGGCCACTCAATGCTAGGGCCTCGCTGCCTGCTGGTGGGTCAATATGTCGCTCGGGGACCTAGGATGTTCAACGATGAACTCCAGCAATGATTCCTCCCAGACTCCCGATCCGCAGGCCGCCTCTTCTGCTCCTTCCGCTTCTTCTGGCACTTCCGGTGCCGACGACGCCGCTTCGGTTTCCGCGGACGCGGCGGCTGTCGAATCCGCCCCCCGCGCTGGCGCCGATGCGGCCGCCGGTAGCGAGGCAGCGCCGTCGAAGGCCCCGGGCGAACGACCGGTCTTCCACAAGCAGCCGTACTCGTTCGTGCGCCGTGGGGATCGCCTCTCCCCCAAGCGTCAAAAAGCCTGGGATGAATACGCATCCCAGTGGGTGCTGGACATCCCCCGCGTCATGACGGATACCTCTGTGGACCCGTCTTTCCGGTTAGACCACGAGGCGCTGTTCGGTCGCAAGGCACCGTTGGTGGTGGAGATCGGTTCCGGCTTGGGTGAGGCGATCGTGAATCACGCACTCGCGCACCCCGAGCTGGACCACTTGGCTGTCGAGGTTTACAAGCCGGGCATCGCAGACCTGCTGATGAAGGCATCCCAGGCGGGTGTGACCAACGTTCGCGTGGCACAGGCGAACGCCCCCGAGGTACTCGAGCACATGCTGGAACCCGGTTCCGTCCATGAGCTGTGGGTGTTCTTCCCGGATCCGTGGCACAAGACTCGCCACCACAAGCGGCGTTTGGTATCCCCGCGGTTCGCCGGGCTGGCCGCCCGCGTGCTGGAGCAGGGTGGGCTATGGCGCTTGGCCACCGACTGGCAGGAGTATGCGGTGGTCATGCGCGAGGTCCTCGACGGCGCCTCCGCCGACTTCGAGAATGTAAACCCCGGCCCCGCCGCGACCGACGAGAACCCCGCGCAGGGCTGGGCTCCCCGCTGGGACGGCCGCATCCTCACGAGCTTCGAGCGCAAGGCCACCGAGGCCGGGCGGATTCCGAGGGACCTGACGTACCGCCGTCGGTGATCATCGGTGTTGCGGATGACGGTTCCTACGTAGCGTGGGCTGCTACTCCGCGCGTGATCCATCGAGGGGGAACATCTCAGGGTTCGAAAGAACCGCCTCCAACACCTCAGGTGCCGTTAGAACCTTTTTGGGCTCTTCAACTTTGAGCGTGGTGCTGGGTGTTCACGCCGCGATCGGTCGGGGCGCATAGCCAATGATGCG
>NZ_JAVKPR010000051.1:3493-5624 GCF_040980905.1 Kocuria sp. CPCC 205235 | reverse complement strand
GTGGTTTGTTGTTTGTCAACTCAATAGTGTGCCTAGTTTGTTGATACCGAAAAGTATTTGTATTTTTTGGTTGATGGCCTGATGCTCCGGGTGTTTTTCCCGTTTCCTGGGGTGTTGGGTGTCAGCTAGGATCCCGCGACCGTGTGCTGGTTTCTTTGTGGAACTGGTGGGTTGTGGTTTCTGTCATGTTTTTTGACGGAGAGTTTGATCCTGGCTCAGGACGAACGCTGGCGGCGTGCTTAACACATGCAAGTCGAACGCTGAAGCTTGGGTGCTTGCATCTGGGTGGATGAGTGGCGAACGGGTGAGTAATACGTGAGTAACCTGCCCTTGACTCTGGGATAAGCCTGGGAAACTGGGTCTAATACTGGATACTACATTCTCTCGCATGGGGGTGTGTGGAAAGGGTTTTACTGGTTTTGGATGGGCTCACGGCCTATCAGCTTGTTGGTGGGGTAATGGCCTACCAAGGCGACGACGGGTAGCCGGCCTGAGAGGGTGACCGGCCACACTGGGACTGAGACACGGCCCAGACTCCTACGGGAGGCAGCAGTGGGGAATATTGCACAATGGGCGAAAGCCTGATGCAGCGACGCCGCGTGAGGGATGACGGCCTTCGGGTTGTAAACCTCTTTCAGCACGGAAGAAGCGAAAGTGACGGTACGTGCAGAAGAAGCGCCGGCTAACTACGTGCCAGCAGCCGCGGTAATACGTAGGGCGCAAGCGTTGTCCGGAATTATTGGGCGTAAAGAGCTCGTAGGCGGTTTGTCGCGTCTGCTGTGAAAGCCCGGGGCTTAACCCCGTGGTGTGCAGTGGGTACGGGCAGACTAGAGTGCAGTAGGGGAGACTGGAATTCCTGGTGTAGCGGTGAAATGCGCAGATATCAGGAGGAACACCGATGGCGAAGGCAGGTCTCTGGGCTGTTACTGACGCTGAGGAGCGAAAGCATGGGGAGCGAACAGGATTAGATACCCTGGTAGTCCATGCCGTAAACGTTGGGCACTAGGTGTGGGGGACATTCCACGTTTTCCGCGCCGTAGCTAACGCATTAAGTGCCCCGCCTGGGGAGTACGGCCGCAAGGCTAAAACTCAAAGGAATTGACGGGGGCCCGCACAAGCGGCGGAGCATGCGGATTAATTCGATGCAACGCGAAGAACCTTACCAAGGCTTGACATACACCAGACCGGCCCAGAGATGGGTTTTCCTCTTTGAGGTTGGTGTACAGGTGGTGCATGGTTGTCGTCAGCTCGTGTCGTGAGATGTTGGGTTAAGTCCCGCAACGAGCGCAACCCTCGTTCTATGTTGCCAGCACGTGATGGTGGGGACTCATAGGAGACTGCCGGGGTCAACTCGGAGGAAGGTGGGGATGACGTCAAATCATCATGCCCCTTATGTCTTGGGCTTCACGCATGCTACAATGGCCGGTACAATGGGTTGCGATACCGTGAGGTGGAGCTAATCCCAAAAAGCTGGTCTCAGTTCGGATCGTGGTCTGCAACTCGACCACGTGAAGTCGGAGTCGCTAGTAATCGCAGATCAGCAACGCTGCGGTGAATACGTTCCCGGGCCTTGTACACACCGCCCGTCAAGTCACGAAAGTTGGTAACACCCGAAGCCGGTGGCCTAACCCTTGTGGGGGGAGCCGTCGAAGGTGGGACTGGCGATTGGGACTAAGTCGTAACAAGGTAGCCGTACCGGAAGGTGCGGCTGGATCACCTCCTTTCTAAGGAGCAGGCCCAGCAACCGTGTGGTTGCAGCCAATCACCAAGGGTGGTTGGTCAATGGTGGCCGCCATACACCCAGCAAGTGTGCTGTGGTGGTGGTTTGCTCATGGGTGGAATATCAACAGGCGTACATACGAACCCCGCACACGGGAACCCCACAACAACAATGTTGTGGGTGGTGTGTGGTGGTGGTTGTGGTGGCACATTGTTGGGTTGTCGATCAACAAGCCCAATGCTCAGATGAATCTGTTGGTCGATCCGTGAGGATCGGACGGTGGTGGTGTGGGTGTTGGTTGTTGGTTCTTCCCGGAACACTACTGAAGCCAGCGGTTGCTGGTGGGGTGGTGTTGGTGGGTTGTTGTTTGTCAACTACATAGTGGACGCGAGCATCTTTGAACGCCGCGCG
>NZ_JAVKPR010000051.1:0-3446 GCF_040980905.1 Kocuria sp. CPCC 205235 | reverse complement strand
GGTTGTTGGTGTGTGGTGTGTATTTTTGATGATTATTTGTGTTGTGTGGCGTATAAGTTGTTACGGGCACACGGTGGATGCCTTGGCATCAGGAGCTGATGAAGGACGTGGAAATCTGCGATATGCCTCGGGGAGCTGATAAACGAGCTGTGATCCGAGGGTTTCCGAATGGGGTAACCCGGCTGCGTGTTATGCGTGGTCACTCGTATCTGAATTCATAGGGTGCGAGGAGGAACGTGGGGAAGTGAAACATCTCAGTACCCATAGGAAGAGAAAACAATAGTGATTCCGTGAGTAGTGGCGAGCGAAAGCGGATGGTGGCTAAACCGGTTGTGTGTGATACCTGGCGAGGGTTGCATGATCGGGGTTGTGGGATGCGTTGTTCCTGGGGTCGCCACCTTGGGGGTTGTGGTGTTGTGGTAGTCGAACTGGTGGTGAGTGCCAGACCGTAGTGGGTGTGAGTCCCGTAGACGAAACCGCAGTCATCTCGATCTAATGTACTCCCGAGTAGCACGGGGCTCGTGAAATCTCGTGTGAATCTGCCAGGACCACCTGGTAAGCCTGAATACTTCCTGATGACCGATAGCGGATCAGTACCGTGAGGGAATGGTGAAAAGTACCCCGGGAGGGGAGTGAAATAGTACCTGAAACCGTGTGCTTACAAGCCGTCGGAGCCTTTTGGGGTGACGGCGTGCCTTTTGAAGAATGAGCCTGCGAGTTAGTGTTACGTCGCGAGATTAACCCGTGTGGGGTAGTCGTAGCGAAAGCGAGTCTGAATAGGGCGTGTTGTAGTGGCGTGATCTAGACCCGAAGCGGGGTGATCTACCCATGGCCAGGTTGAAGCGCGTGTAAGAGCGCGTGGAGGACCGAACCCACTTCAGTTGAAAATGGAGGGGATGAGCTGTGGGTAGGGGTGAAAGGCCAATCAAACTCCGTGATAGCTGGTTCTCCCCGAAATGCATTTAGGTGCAGCGTCGTGTGTTGCTTGCTGGAGGTAGAGCTACTGGATGGCTGATGGGCCCTACAAGGTTACTGACGTCAACCAAACTCCGAATGCCAGTCAAGTGTAAGCGCGGCAGTGAGACTGTGGGGGATAAGCTTCATAGTCGAAAGGGAAACAGCCCAGACCATCAACTAAGGCCCCTAAGCGTGTGCTAAGTGGGAAAGGATGTGGAGTTGCTTAGACAACCAGGAGGTTGGCTTAGAAGCAGCCATCCTTGAAAGAGTGCGTAATAGCTCACTGGTCAAGTGATTCCGCGCCGATAATGTAGCGGGGCTCAAGTACACCGCCGAAGTTGTGGCATGACACCGTATAGCTGAGCCGTTTGTGGTTGAGGTGGTGTTGTGGGTAGGGGAGCGTCGTTGGGGTAGTGAAGCTGCGGGGTGACCCAGTGGTGGAACCTCAACGAGTGAGAATGCAGGCATGAGTAGCGAAAGACGGGTGAGAAACCCGTCCGCCGGATGATCAAGGGTTCCAGGGTCAAGCTAATCTGCCCTGGGTGAGTCGGGACCTAAGGCGAGGCCGACAGGCGTAGTCGATGGATAACGGGTTGATATTCCCGTACCGGCGAAAAACCGTCCATACTGAACCGGGGACACTAACCACCCGAACCACCATGATTGGATCCCTTCGGGGTGAAGACGTGTGTGGGGAGCGTGGGACCTGATCCGGGGAGGTAAGCGTATTAACAGGTGTGACGCAGGAAGGTAGCCAAGCCAGGCGATGGTTGTCCTGGTCTAAGCATGTAGGGTGGGTCGTTGGTAAATCCGCGGCCCGTGTGCCTGAGGTGTGATGGGACTCTCTTAGGTGAGGGAATTTGGTGATCCTATGCTGCCGAGAAAAGCATCGACGTGAGGTTTTAGTCGCCCGTACCCTAAACCGACACAGGTGATCAGGTAGAGAATACTAAGGCGTTCGAGAGAATCATGGTTAAGGAACTCGGCAAAATGCCCCCGTAACTTCGGGAGAAGGGGGGCCTTGGCTGGTGATCACCTTTTGCGGTGTGAGCTGGTTGGGGTCGCAGAGGCTAGGGGGAAGCGACTGTTTATCAAAAACACAGGTCCGTGCGAAGTCGTAAGACGATGTATACGGACTGACTCCTGCCCGGTGCTGGAAGGTTAAGAGGACTCGTTAGACTCTTTGGGGTCGAAGCGGAGAATTTAAGCCCCAGTAAACGGCGGTGGTAACTATAACCATCCTAAGGTAGCGAAATTCCTTGTCGGGTAAGTTCCGACCTGCACGAATGGAGTAACGACTTCCCTACTGTCTCAACCATGAACTCGGCGAAATTGCAGTACGAGTAAAGATGCTCGTTTCGCGCAGCAGGACGGAAAGACCCCGAGACCTTTACTATAGTTTGGTATTGGTGTTCGGTGTGGCTTGTGTAGGATAGGTGGGAGACTATGAAACCGCGACGCTAGTTGTGGTGGAGTCGTTGTTGAAATACCACTCTGGTCACTCTGGATATCTAACTTCGGCCCGTAATCCGGGTCAGGGACAGTGCCTGATGGGTAGTTTAACTGGGGCGGTTGCCTCCTAAAGAGTAACGGAGGCGCCCAAAGGTTCCCTCAGCCTGGTCGGCAATCAGGTGTTGAGTGTAAGTGCACAAGGGAGCTTGACTGTGAGAGTGACAGCTCGAGCAGGGACGAAAGTCGGGACTAGTGATCCGGCGGTACATTGTGGAATGGCCGTCGCTCAACGGATAAAAGGTACCTCGGGGATAACAGGCTGATCTTGCCCAAGAGTCCATATCGACGGCATGGTTTGGCACCTCGATGTCGGCTCGTCGCATCCTGGGGCTGGAGTTGGTCCCAAGGGTTGGGCTGTTCGCCCATTAAAGCGGTACGCGAGCTGGGTTCAGAACGTCGTGAGACAGTTCGGTCCCTATCCGCTGCGTGCGTTGGAAATTTGTGGAGGTCTGTCCTTAGTACGAGAGGACCGGGACGGACGAACCTCTGGTATGTCAGTTGTTCCGCCAGGAGCATGGCTGATTAGCTACGTTCGGAAGAGATAACCGCTGAAAGCATCTAAGCGGGAAGCTTGCTCCGAGATGAGATTTCCTGACCCCCCTATGGGGGTGTGAGGTTCCCAGTAGACGACTGGGTTGATAGGCCGGAAGTGGAAGCGTTGTAAGGCGTGGAGCTGACCGGTACTAATAAACCGAAGACTTATCACACACAACATTCATCAAAGATCTGTGTGTTCGCGTTCACTATGTGGTTGACAACCAACAACACCACACCACCACAGTCTTGTGGTGGTGGTCGGGTTGGTTTGGTAATTGGATAATGGTCCACGAGACCTGGAAACACCATGGTTTCCCACCACACGCGGTAGAGCGTGTTGGGTGGGGTTGGGTTTTCGGTGGTTATAGCGTGGGGGAAACGCCCGGTCCCATCTCGAACCCGGAAGCTAAGACCCACAGCGCTGATGGTACTGCACTCGG
>NZ_JAVKPR010000050.1:0-5930 GCF_040980905.1 Kocuria sp. CPCC 205235 | reverse complement strand
GACAACACCCATGCTGGCGTAGGGCCGCGAGCCCTACTTCAGGGCCCCACCACGCTCAAAGTTGAAGAGCCGTCAAGGAGCCGACCACTCGCTGGTCCAACGGTTCAGGGAATTGGTACCGCTCATCCTCACCCAAATAGCGGGAGAAGATCTCGAGACCGGTCTGAAGCTTGGGGCTCACGTCATCTGCGCCGCCCAGGAGCAGATCCATTTGTTCCCGGCGTTCCGGGAATTTGTGTGCGAAGTACATGCCGCCAAAGGCGACGTCACGCTCGTGAAAGCCGTTCCGGGGGCGCGCCGGATTGTGAACTGCCGGCTGCGCTGCGAACGGCAACACCGAGACGCGATCGTGCCCGAGGTCCCGATGGTAGTCAGGGATCTTATTCACATCGGTCGTGAAGACGTGGTCAAAAAGGCTCGCGCACTCCAAGAAGTCGTCGTAGTGGGGCGGGTCTTCCTTATTCCAGAAGACGGTGGGAATGCCTTGTTCACGGCAGTACGCGACGAGCTCTTTGACGGACTCTTTGACGCCGCTTGTTCCAGTGAGTTGGTACTGCCAGTCATCACCGTTGCCGTGCCAAGCCGACTCTACGAACAAGAGATCCACGGGTTGCGCAGCGAGTTCTGACTTCCACCCGTCGCGGGACAGCGCAATCTGGTTCCATTCGTACTGAAAAGCGCGAGCAGAAAAGTCATCAAGGATGACGGCAACCGTGAGATCTGATCGAACCGGCGCACGATCAGGCCACTCCTGTGGCTCGAAACTGATGCTCTTCCGTAGTCCTTGGACCGCACCGGCCGAGGGCCCAGCGGGCAACGATGCTCGCCTACGGTACTTTCGCCACTGCGCCACTCCCCCGTTGCGGAGGTGCCACATCTCGGTTCGCAAGTTCCTTCGTGAATGATTGGGGGTCACCATTGCACCTCGCGGAGTTCGGTTCGGACAAAGTCGGATTGGAGTTGTTCCTTGCGTGCCCTCGCGGCAAAGTTGTTGCCCGCTGCTAGGTCCTTCATGAACGCCTCGTACTCCGTGGTCACGGTCTTCGGGTCACCGTCCATTAGAAGGTCACCTTGGTCCAGCCAGACGACCCTGGTGCACATGTCCCTGATTTCGCCCATGGAGTGCGATACGAACATGACGCAGCCGGCTTGCTCCCGGATCTCGGCCATTCGTTTCTGACCCCGTTCGCGGAACTGAGCATCACCGGTCGACAATGCCTCATCGAGGATCAAAATATGCGGGTCCGTCGCAGTCGCCACGGCGAAGCGAAGACGTGCCGCCATACCGGATGAATACGCCTTCATAGGCCAGTGGATGGCGTTCCCAAGCGCAGCGACTTCAACGAGATCCGGCAGAATGCGATCCACCTCTTCGGGGTGCATTCCCTGTGCCAGACAACCCAGCCGAATGTTCTTCTCCCCTGACAAAGCTGGCACTAAGGACACATTGACCCCGAGTTTCACGGGGGTATCCACCGAATACACCCGCCCGACCGTGGGATTCATCTGCCCCGCCACGATGTTCATCAGGGTCGATTTGCCGGAGCCGTTCCGACCAATGAAACCTACGAACTCTCCCTGGTGAATGGCCAGCGAGATCTCGGTCAACGCCTGGTTCTTCACGACAGGTGGGCGTCCCAAGGCTTTACGAGCCCACCGAACGGGAGCTGCGACGGGCACCTCTTCACCCCCGCCGGTTGAAGTCACGTTGTAGACCATAGTCACGTTATCGATGACGACAGCTGGGTTTCGAGGAGCGCGTCCGTGACGGCCTGCATCGGCCTCGGACTGCGCATGACGATTAACGCTCATCGGCGTAGCTCTCCTCATTCAGCCAGAACACCAGCATGCCGGCAATCACCAAAATGACGCTCGCCCCGATCAGAACGGCCC
This sequence comes from Kocuria sp. CPCC 205235, assembly GCF_040980905.1. NCBI lineage: Bacteria > Bacillati > Actinomycetota > Actinomycetes > Micrococcales > Micrococcaceae > Kocuria > Kocuria sp. CPCC 205235. The sequence goes on along the minus strand of NZ_JAVKPR010000050.1, from coordinate 4,037 downwards.
ATGAAGACAAGGGAGGCACTGTTCCGTCCATAATCAGTTCTCGGCAAATGGACAGCACCTGGTACAGCGGATTGAAGTGGAAAATGGCCAGGATCCGCGGGTCTTCGATGAACCGTGAGGGGTCGTAGAAGATCCCGGATGAATACATCCACAGCCGCATGAAGAACGATAAGAGATTCGCGACGTCGGGCACTTTATTTACCGCCGGCGCTAGCAGCATCCCCAGGCCCCAGTTGAAAAGGGTCTGCAAGACAAACACTGGAATCACCAGCAGCCACGTCAGACTTGGTGTTTCGTGCGGCGGGATGACCATCACCATCACGATCATCGCGAGTAACGCGTAGACCTGAGTCATGGCGTCCTTCATCACGATGGACAGTGTGAGTGCGGCCCGTGGGAACATGAAACCGCGGACCAGAGCTTTACCTGAATACATCGATTTAGAGACAGCCACCACCGAGCGGCTGCTGTACTGGAACATGATCAGGCCGATGAGCAAGAACGCCAGGAAGTTGTCGATCCCTCGACCAGTTCTCAAGAGCAGACCGAACACCACGAAAAAGGTTAACCCCAGCAGAATGGGATTAAGAATGATCCAAACCTTGCCCAAGAACGTGTGATCCTGGCTGACGGCCAAGCGAACCTTGGCGTCGTACATGATGAAGTGCCGAGATCCCCAGAGGTCACGCAAGTACTCGCCCAGCGGCGGCCGGGCACCAACTGCCTGAAGCCGCCCGGGGTTAAACGGCTCAACTTTGGCGCTCACGCGTCTCCTCGGGGGTCAGGATGCGGTCGTTCTGGGGCGCGGGGGTTCGCCCAGTCATTTCACCGTACCGCTTCACGGTCTCTTTCGCGGTCACCGCCCACGTGCGATTTTCCAGCGCCCACTCTCGGCCCGCCTCGGCGAGTCGATTGCGCAGTGAAGCATCACTCGCCAGATCGACCAACGTGGCCGCGAACGACTCCGGATCATCCGGCGGAGTCAGCAGGCCCGTCACACCGTGCTCGATCGCTTCACGCAGCGCCGGCAGGTCGCTTGCCACGACCGCAGTTCGGGAGGCCAACGCCTCCACCGGTTTCAGCGGTGTCACCGCGCGGGTCACCGTACGGTCCTTGCGCGGCACCACGAACACGTCGAGTGATCTGAAGTACTCGACCGCTTCGGATCGATCAACTCGTCCACAGAATGTCACATGGTCCTGAATCCCCAGGTCCGAGACCAGTTGTTGCAGTCCCGGGCGGGCCACACCGTCCCCCACTATGACCGCGAGAATGGACGGCACGCTCTCGCGAGCGATGTCCACGGCACGCACCAGATCGTCCAGGCCTTCGTAGTCGACCACCGAGGTCACGGTTCCCACCAGGAACCTGTCGGGAGGCAACCCAGTACGACGTCGCGCGCTCGACTTCTCCCCCGGCTCGTCCGTGAACGCCCCGCCCACACCATTCGGGGCCAGGCGCACAGGCAGCGTTGAGTCTCCGGCTATTTCACGCACACGGTCCGCCATGTGGGTGCCCAGCGTCACCACGTCAGTCGCAGACTGCAAGGCCTGGGCCTCACGCGACTGGAACCGCTCATAACGAGCAGACGTCAACGCCGAGGGAGCCCGAGTGGACGCCCACGTATCCGCCAACAAACCGCGCACCTCATACGTCCACGGAATGCACAAGGCTTCTGCAACGGCCCGCACGGCCAGAGCGTTCACGTAGTGCGTGGTGGTGTGCAAAACAGACGGCCGCACCTCGAGAGCCAAGCTGAGCAGCGCCTCCGCATGTTGCTGCACCCGCCCGGTGGCCGTGGGAGCCAGATTGAGCGGCAGGATGCGGTGGTACGGAATCCCGTCCACCACGTCCGTGCCGCGGGCCAGGATCTTACCGACCTGCACCGGGTAACCGGGGCGGGTCACGGCGTGCACGTCCCAGCCCTCGTCCCTGATGGCGCTCAACAACGAATGCGTGCGCTGGGCATAGCCGCTCGCGGTGTGCGGCAACGAATTGGTCACCGCGTACAGCACCGTGTCCGGGCGCGGTTCATAGGTTCCGATCAACGGCAGTTCCGGTTCAAAGGAACCCAACAGGTCACGCTCGGCGCACAGCCGCTTCAGCAGCGCGCGCTCACCGTTGGTAGCGGTCCCGCCGGCGCGGGCAGCTTCCAGTTCGCCGACGGCGCCGTCCACGTTCCCGTGATGCCAGGCCACTCGCGCACGGGTCGCCGCGGCGCCCCGCGTGGCATGCGGCAGCTCGGCAAGCAGTGCCTCCGTCAGGGGCACCTCCCCCATGGTCAGCGCCACCTCGGCGCAGCGGCGACGAACGGCAGCGCCCGCGGACCGTGAGGCCGTGCGCAAGGTGGCGGCAGCGGCGTCGTCGTTGCCCAGAATGTGCAGACCGGTACCGCGTGCGGCCGGGAAGGTGTCGGCCGGCAGTCGGGACAACCCCGCTGCGAGCGGGCGCACCACGCGCGAGGGCAGGCGGCGCGAGACCTGAAGACAGAAGACCACGGGATCATCGGTCACGTGGTGGGCCACCGTTGACGCCGTGATCCACGCGTTGGTGGCCAGTTCACGAGCGCGCTGGAGGGAGCGTCCCGGCATCAGGCCGTGCTCCGTGCGTGTCGTAGCTGCCGCGAGACCTGGACGGCAGCCCTGCCGACCCGCGCAATGCGCTGCGTCAGAGACTGTTGCGGCTGCGATCGGTGTTCGCGGATCGTCTCGCGCAGGAGGTCACCGTACTGGCACGCGAGATCCGAGTACTCGGCGTGCTCCTTGACCCATTCACGGCCGGTGCCGGCGGGCTGCAGCCGGGCACGGTCGGCAGCCAGTTCGCGCCAGAGTTCCGCGATCCCTTGGGGATTGCACTCGACAATGTCCCCCTCACCGGCCTCCGTGAGCACATTGGCGGCTTCACCACGCACGATGCCGGTGATGTGGCGGCCGATGGCCAGCACTTCGTAGGTCTTGGACGGGATGGTGTCCTCGAAGGACTTCCAGTCATCACGCAGTGAAATCACCAGGGAATCGGCCTCCTCGTAGCGTGAGAAGACCGCCTCGCGATACTCCGGGGGTAGGAAGCGCACCTTGACGCCCAGCTCCATGGCCAGGCGCCGCAGCGCAGGTTTCTGGCTGCCGTGGCCCACCAGGGTGAGTCGCATGTCCTCGCCCACCAGGGTGGCGGCGCGGATGAGCACGTCCAGCGCCTGGGATTCCCCGTGGTTGCCCAGGTAGAGGACTTCCAGCCGGTCCCGATCCGACGGGGGTGCCTGCAGCTTGGGCGTGCGGTCCATGAGAATGCCGTTGCGCACGGTGACCACGTTGTGCACGCCGCGATCGCGCAGGGTCTGCGCGAAGCCTTCGGTGACCGTGACGACCAGGTCGGCGCGGTTCTGCACGTACTCCACGGCAGAGTTGATCACGGACTTGGATCCGCCGCGCACCAGGGACGCATCCTGCGCCAGGTTGGGCCACGCATCCCGCATTTCCACCACGAGCGGCAGACCCTTCATGCGAGCCACCAGCAACGCGGAGCCCAGTAACGGCAACGACGGCGCCGTGACCACCACTGCATCCTGACGTCCCGTTGCGATGCCTCGCACGACCGACCCCGCGGCCCCGATCAGCTGGTTGGCCAGTTTGCAGATCCTGTTGTCCCCCAGGAAAAGGTGCGGCACCCGGTAAATCTTCTCGCCCAGGAAACCCGGCTGCGCCCGCCACGCACGCCCCTTGGTTTCCGAGTTGTAGTCCGGACCCGGTCCGTAATGAGCCACCGGAGCCACCACGGATACGCGCCATCCCTGATCGCGCATGGTGCGGATCAGCGACATCCAGCGGCGCTGGGGTGGGGAATGCTCCGGCCAGTAGGAACTGGTCAGCAATAGCAAACGTAGATCGGTTTCAGGGGGCTGCATGGGCCTCTCGCGGGGTCAAGAGGAAGGGGGACGGGGGAAATGATTCCGTGGGGGCGGAACCGTGGGGGGGGTGCTTCTATGGTTTTCGTCAAGCGGCTAGGGCCACGGTCGGTGGGGTGGGTTCTTGGTAGAAAGA
>NZ_JAVKPR010000005.1:0-176314 GCF_040980905.1 Kocuria sp. CPCC 205235 | reverse complement strand
GCGAGATGCCCTCTCATCGCGGTGGAACGGAACCCTGAACAAGTCCCATTCTTCCCGGTCAGACGGGCATCCCGTCTTTAATTGCGACCCAAGCCCAGCATGCTCATCGGTGGATCAAGGCTAAGGCAAGCACCGTGTCCTCGGTATGTACGCCGACAGTATCGACGGCGGTGACCGTAGGTTCGCCCTTGGTCAGTGTGCCGGTTTTGTCGAAGAGGACTGCATCAACGGTGCGCGTAGACTCCAATGCGAGCCTGTCTTTGATGAGCACTCCGCCGCGGGCGGCGCGTTCGGTAGCGATGGATACTACCAGCGGTATTGCGAGGCCAAGGGCATGGGGGCAGGCGATGACCAGGACCGTAATGGTGCGCACGACGGCTTCGTCAGGGAGACCTATTAGGGACCACACGAGCGCCGTAATTACGGCAGCGCTGAGGGCGAACCAGAACAACCATCCGGCGGCGGTATCGGCGATCCGCTGGGCACGGGAGGAGGACGCCTGAGCATCGGTCACAAGCCTCTGGATGCCTGCCAAGGCAGTATCTTCGCCGGTGGCGGTTACCTCGATCCGCAGCCCCGAGTCTGTGGAGATAGTGCCGGCGACCACGTGACCACCGACCCCTCGGCTGACGGTCCTGGACTCGCCGGTGACCATCGATTCGTCCATGGACGCGGACCCGTCGATGATCTTTCCGTCAGCTGGCACAGAGGCACCCGGACGGACAATCACGATATCTCCGACAGCAAGGGCTGTGGGCGCGACTTTCACGACTCTGTCGCCCTCAATCTTCTCGGCTTCATCGGGGATGAGCGCCGCGAGAGAGTCAAGGGCCGAGGTGGTCTGGGCTAGGGAGCGCATTTCTATCCAGTGGCCCAGAAGCATGATGACCACTAGTAGTGCGAGTTCCCACCAGAAATTGAGTTCATGACTAAGCCACTGCAGACTTGCGCCCCAAGAGGCGAGGAAGGCTACGGTGATGGCCAAAGCGATGAGCAGCATCATGCCGGGTTTGCGAGATCGGATCTCGCTGAACCCGCCAGTGAGGAACGGCCATCCACCCCAAAAGTACATGACCGTGCCCAGGACCGGGGAAACCCACCGCACCCAATCGGCATCTGGGAGTGTGTAGCCGATGAGCTGGGCAAACATGTCATTGAATCCCACGACGGGAATCGCGAGGACGAGCATGATCCAGAACAACCGCCGAAACTGTCCGACATGATCACCGTGCCCGCCTTGACCTGCGTGGCCATGACCACCGTGCTCCATGGGTGCACCCCGCTCCCCGTGTACAGAGTGGTCGTGGTGGCCCGCATATTCGTGGGGGGGTAGCCTCGGTTGCCCCGTGGTGGGTGTGCTGATTATTCATGGTCTGTCCATTCCTCGATGCCCGGTTCCTGTTGGCTAGGAGTCGGGCTGCATCTCGCTTTCGACAACCCACTTGTGGTTCGTCATTTCCATCCCGTCGGCTTCGTAGTCAACGACGTAGACGGTCTCGTCGGTTGAAAACGCGATCGTTGCTATTGCTCCGTTCATACCTTCCATATGATCGGCAGCTACCTTGACGCCGGTGCCATCGGCCAGGCGCTCGTTACCCGCGTCTTCAAGCTCTTCCTGAACGACCCATTTGTGATCGGTGACGGGGTCTCCACCCTCGGTGGGCGTGTAGTCGATCGCGTACGTGTACGTGTTGTATGCGCCGACCACGGTCGCGCTGGCACCGTTCATACCTTCCATGTGATCGGCTGTGAGGGTTACCTCGGTATCCACGGGATATTCCGGGTCGGTGGCTGCTGTCATGCCCTCGGGCACGGGGCCGCCGTCCATTGGGTGATCCATGCCGCCATGCCCCGCGTGCGCGTTGTCACTCTGGGAAGCCGACGATGCTGGCTCTTCGTTGGCTGAATTCGAACAACCGGTGAACGCGATTGCTCCGGTGAGCGTCACAGTGGCTATGAGGGTGCGCGTGCGCTTGTTCATCTGAAGCTCCTTGTCTGACGGGGTGAACTGGAGAGACGTGGGATTCTTGCAGACTATTGAGTACCCATCGACGGATATCGAAGTTGATGGCCACCCGTGTGGCTCTTCTGAAGAGCTTGGTTTCAGGATATACCCGTGGGGGGTATGGGGCAAGGCTGTTTGCCTCGTTCTTCAGAGTCCAGCACATGTCAGCACTGGGTCTGTGGTGTTGTCTCGGGTGCGCACACGGGTCTGCCAAGGGGGGTCCACGGTCAAGCGGGCGAGTGCATGGAGTCAAAGGGGTTGGCGCGGGTTCAGGGTCGATGGAAACTGCTCCGGTCGGAATAAGATGATGTGTGTACGTGCCAGTTCATTGGAGGAGCACCGCATGACTAAGCTTCAGTCAGGCCGTCGACAGAAGCTGATTCTTGCATCTTCGGCAGTCTGTTTCGCATCCGCTCTTGCACTCTCGGGCTGCACAATATCTGCCCCTGAGGCAGTGCCTACATCGTCGGGTGACCTTGCAGTAAAGAGTGACCTCTTGGCTAACCATGGCTTGGAAGGACTTGGTGCGGCGGAAGTCATTGAGCGCTTGGACACTATGCCTGTTTCCAATCGGCCCGCTGGCCTGCAGGCGTCAGTGCAGCCTGATGCGGTCGTGCTTTCTGACACGCAGCAGCGCGAGGCTCGGCTCCCCCTGCCTGAGGATGGGATGTATGTCTCAATCGCTCCTTACAAGAGCCAGACACACGATTGTTATTTTCATAGCCTGACTACTTGTGTCGGCGAGCTGGGTAACACGGACGTGCAGGTCAGACTCACGAGCGGCAGCGGTGAGGTTCTTGTCGATGAAGTGCGCAAGACGTACGACAATGGCTTCCTTGGACTTTGGGTACCGCGTGATATACACGCCACGCTCAGAATTAGTCACGCAGGTCAGATCGGAACCGCAAGCATCTCGACTAAAAACGAGGACGATCCCACTTGCATCACCAACTTGCGCCTCGCATGAACGATTGACGGGCCTGTGTCGCCAGCGGCTTTCGAATGCGCCATTCCATTCAATGGAAGCACTGTGATGCGAGCCATGTCCGCCACGCATAATGTGAGTCACACGTGCGCAAGGAGGACACATGGTCAAAGAGCGAACAATCGTGGAAACCCAGGTCGGCATCGTGGGCGCAGGCCCCGCCGGGCTGATGCTTTCCCACCTGCTGTACAAGGCAGGTATCGACAGCGTGGTTGTGGAGAAGCGTTCCCACGACGAGATTGCCAACACGCACCGCGCCGGCATTCTCGAGGCCGGCACCGTCAAGATGCTGGTGGAATCCGGCGTTGACGGGAGGGTCCTGACAGAAGGCCACGAACACGAAGGCACCACGTTGCGCTTCGAGGGTGTCAGCCACCGCATCGATTTCCAGAAGCTCGTGGGGGAGTCCGTGTGGCTCTACCCGCAGAACGAGGTGTTCGTCGATCTGGCCGCCGCTCGCAAGCGCGACGGTGGAGACGTCCGCTACGAGGTGACGGACACCCAGATCGTTGACCTCACGTCCGAGCAGCCCAAGATCCTGTGTACCTCGGCTGACGGAGAAGACCTCGAGATCCGCTGCCGGATCCTGATCGGCGCGGACGGCTCCAAGGGCATTTCCAAGCGCCAGATCCCCGAGGACATTCGCACGGACAACTTCATCGAGTACCCGTTCGCGTGGTTCGGCATCCTGTGTGAGGCTCCTGCCTCAGCGCCTGAACTGATCTACGCCAATTCGGAGCATGGCTTCGCCCTGATTTCGCAGCGCAGTGACACCGTGCAGCGCATGTACTTCCAGTGCGACCCCAACGAAAACGTGGACGACTGGGACGACGAGCGCATCTGGGCCGAGCTACAGCGCCGCATCGACGGTCCGGACGGGTTGCAGTTGCAGCGCGGCAAGATCTTCGACAAGACCGTGCTGCCGTTCCGCTCGTATGTCTGTGAACCGCTGCGCTACGGGAACATGTTCCTGGTGGGGGATGCCGGTCACACGGTTCCGCCCACCGGTGCCAAGGGTCTGAATCTCGCCTTCTGCGATGTTCGCGTGTTGGCTCCGGCCATCATCGACTTCTTCGACAAGGGTGACGAGAGCGGTCTGGCGGAGTATTCGGCCAAGGCCCTGGAACGCATTTGGAAGGCGCAGAACTTCTCGTACTGGGCCACCAATCTCATGCACATCCAGCCGGGGGAAAACCCTTTCAACCAGAAGCGCCGCCGCGGCGAGTTCGCGGCGATCACCGGATCGGAACGGGGCTCCGCCTACTTCGCCGAAAGCTACACCGGTTGGCCGGACAACTGAGCCACGCACTAACCACCGCAGCTATGTCCCCAAAGGAGATGAATCATGGCAGCTGAGAATCCAGAAGACGCCTTCGAGCCGCTCACGGCCAAGGGCGCCGACGACGCCGCTGACAGCCAGGACCAGCTCAACAACGAGATGGCCCAGATCACCAAGCAGTACGAGGAGTCCGGTCGCACGGAGACCCAGCCTCGGCTGGACTACGCGCCCTACCGCAGCTCCATCCTGCGCCACCCCACCAAGGACCCGCGCCACACGGATCCGGAGACCATCGAGCTGTACGCTCCGGCCTTCGGCGAGCGGGACGTGCACAAGCTCGAGTCGGACCTGACCATTCAGGACGGCGGTGAGCCAATCGGTGAGCGCATCCGCATCACCGGCCGCATCCTGGACGGCGATGGTCGCCCGGTACGTAACCAGCTGGTCGAGATCTGGCAGGCCAACGCCGCGGGTCGTTATATCCACAAGCGTGATCAGCACCCCGCACCCATCGACCCGAACTTCACGGGCGTGGGTCGCTGCCTGACCGGTGACGACGGGTCCTACTCGTTCGTGACCATCAAGCCCGGACCGTACCCGTGGAAGAACCACCAGAACGCATGGCGCCCCGCGCACGTGCACTTCTCACTGTTCGGAACCGACTTCACCCAGCGCATGATCACCCAGATGTACTTCCCGGGTGACCCGCTGTTCGCGCTGGATCCCATTTACCAGTCGATCGTGGACCCCAAGGCTCGTGAGCGACTCGTGGCCGACTACGACCACAACGTGTCCGAGCACGAGTGGCTGCTGGGCTACAAGTGGGACATCGTGTTGAGCGGTTCCAACCGGACCTGGACGGAGGATGACAGCAATGTCTGAGAACACCCAACGCCTGGTACCCACCCCGGGCCAGACCATCGGCCCGTTCTACGGGTATGCACTGCCGTACGAGAACGGCGAGAACCTGGTGGATCGTTCGCACCCCGGCTCGGTGCGCCTGCACGGCACCGTGTACGACGGTCACGGCGTTCCCGTGCCGGACTCCATGTTGGAGATCTGGCAGGCGGATGAGAACGGCAAGGTCTCCCAGGAGACCGGTTCGTTGATCCGTGACGGCTACACGTTCACTGGTTTCGGCCGCGTGGCAGTGGACAACGAGGGCCAATACACCTTCACGACCGTCAACCCGGGCCCGACCGAGGCCGGCAAGGCGCCGTTCATCTGCCTGACCGTGTTCGCCCGCGGCCTGCTCAACCGGTTGTTCACGCGCATTTACCTGCCCGAGGACACCGAGGCGCTCGCCAATGACCCGCTGCTCTCGGGCCTGTCCGAGGACGAGCGCGCCACCCTGGTGGCCACCCGCGAAGCGGATGGCTCGTTGCGCTTCGACGTGCATCTGCAGGGTGATGGCGAGACCGTGTTCCTGGCTTACCCGGGGCTTGAATGATCAACACAGGTCTTCTCACACCGGGAAGCCACCGGGCGGCTGAGCTGCTCGACGACCGTGCCGTGGCCCGCGCCGTCCTCCTCACGGAGGCCGCGTGGGTCGCGGCCCAGTCGCGTCTGGGGCTCGTTCCGGAGGACATTGCGCGCGTTGCACGTGACGCGGTGGATCGCGTTCCCTTGGATGAAACCGCACTGAACCGGTTGGCGGTCGCCTCCGAGGGCGGCGGCAATCCCGTGATTCCCCTGCTCGCTGATTACCGCGCCGCGGTCAAGGAACTGCACGGTTCCCCGGTGGGCGCGGTGCACAAGTCCCTCACGAGCCAGGACGTCATGGACACCGCGCTCGCTTTGGTGCTCAAGGCTGCGCAGGACAGCATGGTCTCGGACCTGCGCCGCACGGGTGACGCTCTCGCCGGTCTGGTCGAGAGGCATGCGGAGACCGTCATGGTCGGTCGCACCCTCACCCAGCACGCGCTGCCCATCTCGTTCGGTCTCAAGGCGGCCTCGTGGCTTGCGGGGGTCGACGACGCCGCTCGCGACGTTTTCGAGCGCGCCCACCTTCCAGTGTCCTACGGGGGAGCCTCCGGAACCCTGGCCGCGGGCATGTCCCTGTGCGATCAGGGTGGAGGCGCGGATGAAACCGCAGAACGACTTTTCACCCTCATCGATTACTGGGCCGAGGAACTCGGACTGGCCGTACCGGATCAGGTGTGGCACACCGACCGAGTCCCCGTGCTTCGGGTGGCCGGTGCGCTCGCGGAAACGACCGCGGCACTGGGTCGCATGGCCAACGATGTCCTGTTGATGTCCAGGCCCGAAGTGGGGGAGCTGCGCGAGCCCACAGCCCCGGGTCGAGGGGTCTCCTCCGCCATGCCGCAGAAGCAGAATCCCGTGTTGAGCGTGTTACTCAAACGCACAGCCTTGGCCGCGCCTCACCTCCTGGGGCACGTCAACTCCGGTGCCGCGGCGGCCGTGGACGAACGCCCGGACGGTGGCTGGCACGCCGAATGGCCCGCACTCCGCGAGCTGGCGGTCCTGACTACCGCGGCGGCGTCGCACGCTGCGGAACTCACCGAGGGCCTGACCGTCAATGCCGAGCGGATGGCCCACAACCTGCGCGATGCCGGCACCGGTGTGATGGCCGAACGGCTGAGCGCCGCGCTGACCCCCGTGCTCTCCGAATCCGACGGGTCCACCGCCAAACAGCGGGTGCAGGCGGCCGTGCGCGAGCACCCCGTCGATGCCGAGGCGCTTGCCGATCACCTGACCGATTTGGTCATGGCCGAGGGCGCGCCGTCGTTGCCGGAAGGTGTGAATCCGCAGGACCGGGGCAGCGTAGGTGCCTGGCTGGGGCAGTTATTGGATCCCCGCGGCTACCTGGGTGCCACGCAACAACTGTGCACCCGCGCCGTGAAAAACCACCGAGAAAGGTTGATTGCATGAGCGTGCCCGAGCTTGGATTCGTGGAGTTCACGAACCCCGAACAGCTTTCCGATGACGCACCACTGGTGGTCCTGGGACCAGGAATCGGCACGTCCGTGAGCAACCTGTACGGCCGTGTGGCCTCCCAGCTGGGCGAAGAGTTGCGCGTGGTCGGCTGGGACCTCCCCGGTCACGGCGTGAGCGGACCGGCACAGGAGTTCACTGTTGCGGAGCTGGCCCAAGGAGTGCTGGACGCGGTCGCCGGACACGTATCTGCCGAGCCCTTCCACTATGTGGGCACCTCCATCGGCGGTGCGGTCGGTCAACTTTTGCTCACGGAGCACCCGGACCGGCTGGCCTCTCTGACACTGATGGCCACGACCGATTACTTCCCGGACCCGCAGGGCTGGAACGAACGTGCGGATCTCGCGGCCCAGGCCGGGACGCCCACGCAGGTAATCAACTCAGCCAAGTTGTGGTTCGCCCCGGACTTCCTGGCCAATAACGCAGAGGCCGGGACGGCCTTGCTGCACGACCTCCAGAACGCAGATCGGCTCAGCTACGCCGCCGCGTGCCGCTCGCTGGCGGGCTTTGACCTGCGAGAAACGAACCCCGAAACCAAAGTTCCTGTGCTGGCGCTATCCGGACCGAGCGACGTCGTCACCGGCCCCGAGACCGTGCAGCAACTGGCCGACAAGCTGGGCGCGCGCCACGAAACGGTGGCGAACGCGTCGCACTTGCTGGCGGTCGAGGCACCGCAGGTCACCGCGGAACACATTTCGCAATTCATCTCGGCCCACCGCTGAGCAGAAAGGACATCATGACCGATCGTTCAGAACGCACCCAGTCCCAGGCCCACAGTGAGGGCATGACAGTGCGCCGCGAGGTGCTCTCCGACGCCCACGTGGATCGTGCGGAGGCAGGCAAGACCGAATTTACCGAGGAGTTCCAGGACTTCATCACCCGCTATGCGTGGGGTGAGATCTGGACCCGCCCTGGACTGGACCGTCGTATGCGCAGCGCGTGCGTGTTGACCGCGTTGATTGCGGCCGGGCACTGGGAAGAATTCGAAATGCACGTGCGCGCGGCCATCGGCAACGGCCTGACCCCGGATGAGATCAAGGAGATCTTGCTCCAGTCGGCCATCTACCTTTCCGTGCCGTCTGCCAACAACGCGTTCAAGCACGCGCAGAAAGTACTGGCGGACATGGGTGTGTGGGGGGAGTAGCCCGAAATACATCGCAAGAGCGGCAACAGTCCGTCAATTTTGTTCGCTATGCGTACAGGTGTTCACATGGCGCGCACATTCGGTTATTCTGGAACCACGCAACGCGGCGTCGTCGGTCAATGGAGACGGTGTCGCCCCGGAAGACCGGGTGAGCCCAAACCGTGAGGATTCACATGAACCACGCTTACGTGTACGACGCAGTCCGCACCCCGTTCGGCAAGGTGGGCGGCGCGCTGTCCAGCCATCGCCCCGATGATCTGGCCGCCCTCGTGGTCAAGACCATGGTGGAGCGCGCTCCCCAGCTGGACGCTTCCAAGATCGACGAGGTCTATTTCGGTAACGCCAACGGCGCCGGCGAAGAAAACCGCAATGTGGCCCGCATGGCCACCCTGCTCGCGGGTCTGCCGACCTCGGTGCCCGGCTCCACGATCAACCGCCTGTGCGGTTCGTCCCTGGACGCCGCGATGATGGCTTCGCGTCAGATCGAGGTGGGTGAGGGGGACCTGCTGCTGGTGGGTGGCGTGGAATCCATGTCCCGCGCTCCGTGGGTATTGCCCAAGACCGAACGCGCTTTCTCGATGCAGGATCTCAAGCTCGCCAACACCACCCTGGGCTGGCGCCTTGTGAACCCGGAAATGCCGGATGCCTGGACCGTCTCCCTGGGCGAGGCCACCGAGCAGCTGCGCGAGAAGCACAACATTTCCCGTGAGGACCAGGACGAGTTCGCCGCTCGCTCGCACCAGCTCGCCGCCAAGGCCTGGGACGAGGGCAAGTACGACAACCTCACCGTGAGCGTGAAGCCCAACACCAAGCGCGGCGTCGAGTTGACTCGCGACGAGACCGTTCGCGCGGACTCCACCGCGGAGACCCTGTCCGGTCTGCGCACCGTGTTCCGCACGGGCGAGGACGCCACGGTCACCGCCGGTAATGCGTCCCCCATGAACGACGGCGCGTCCGCCGCGTGGCTGGGCAGCGAGAAGGGCGCGGATCTGCTCGGCAGCGCACCCATCGCACGCATCGCCGGTCGCGGGGCTGCGGCCAATGAACCCCAGTTCTTCGGTGAGGCACCGGTCGAGGCCGCCAACCTCGCGCTCAAGCGCGCGGGCATCTCCTGGGACGACGTCGCCGCGGTAGAACTCAACGAAGCGTTCGCCGCACAGTCGCTTGCGTGCCTGCGCCAGTGGAGCGTGGACCAGAGCATCGTGAACACGTGGGGCGGTGCGATCGCGATCGGTCACCCGCTCGGCGCCTCCGGTACCCGCGTGCTCGGCACCCTGGCACGTCGTCTCGAAGAGTCCGGCGAACGGTGGGGCGTGGCCAGCCTTTGCATCGGCGTGGGTCAGGGCCTCGCCGTGGTGCTCGAGAATGAAAACGCCAAGGGCTAAGCGCTCAACACAGACCAAACTAAGAAAGACATACAGCTCATGCTGAATATTGCAGACAGCGTGGCCGCGGCCGTGGAGCCCATCCACGACGGCGCCTGCGTGATGATCGGTGGCTTCGGTGTTGCCGGGCAGCCCGTTGAGCTCATTGACGCGCTCATCGAGAACGGCGCCAAGGACCTCACCGTGGTCAACAACAACGCCGGCAACGGTGACGTGGGATTGGCCAAGCTCATCCAGCTCGGCCGCGTGAAGAAGATCATTTGCTCCTTCCCGCGTCAGGCGGATTCGTGGCACTTCGACGAGAAGTACCACGCCGGCGAGATCGAGCTCGAGGTCGTGCCGCAGGGCAACCTGGCCGAGCGAATTCGCGCCGCCGGTGCCGGTATCGGTGCTTTCTACACGCCCACCGGCTACGGCACCCCGTTGGCCGAGGGCAAGGAAGTTCGTGAACTGGACGGCAAGCACCAGGTGCTCGAATACCCCATCCACGCGGACTTCTCCCTGACCAAGGCACACACCGCTGACACCGCGGGCAACCTGGTCTACCGCAAGACCGCTCGGAACTTCGGCCCCATCATGGCGGCCGCTGCCAAGCACTCCATCGTGCAGGTGAGCGAGATCGTCGAGCGCGGTCAGATCGACCCCGAAGTCGTGGTGACCCCCGGTATCTACGTGGACACCGTGGTCAAGCTCGAAGCTCCCAAGCAGGTAGACCCGCGAGAGGAAGGTGCGGCATGAGCGCCCCGCAGAACAGTGATCACGCACTGAGCCCCGAAGAGCTCGCAGAGGTCGTAGCCCGCGATATCCCCGCCGGCGCCTACGTCAACCTGGGCATCGGCCAGCCCACGCTGGTTTCCAACTACATGTCCCCCGAGGACGACGTCACCCTGCACACCGAGAACGGCATGCTGGGCATGGGCGCGGAAGCCAAGGGCGACGAGGTCGACGCAGATCTCATCAACGCGGGCAAGATCCCCGTGGTCGAGACCGAGGGTTGTTCCTACTTCCACCACGCTGACTCCTTCGCGATGATGCGCGGCGGTCACCTGGACTGCTGTGTCCTGGGTGCCTTCCAGGTGGACCAGAACGGCAACCTGGCCAACTGGCACACCGGCAAGCCCGGCGCCATCCCCGCAGTGGGCGGTGCCATGGACTTGGCCACCGGCGCCAAGCAGACCTTTGTGATGATGACCCTGCAAACCAAGAAGGGCCAGTCCAAGCTGGTGGCAGAGTGCGATATGCCGCTGACCGGTGTGGGTTGCGTGTCTCGCATCTACACGGACAAGGCTGTGTTCCTCATCGAGGAGGACGGCGTGCGCGTGCGCGAGACCTTCGGCA
Source organism: Kocuria sp. CPCC 205235 (assembly GCF_040980905.1). Classification (NCBI taxonomy): domain Bacteria; kingdom Bacillati; phylum Actinomycetota; class Actinomycetes; order Micrococcales; family Micrococcaceae; genus Kocuria; species Kocuria sp. CPCC 205235. The sequence goes on along the minus strand of NZ_JAVKPR010000005.1, from coordinate 165,223 downwards.
TCGGTTTCGACGAACTCACCGAGTTGGTCGACATCGAGCTGAAGCCCGCCAACTGACGCCAGCGCGGGGGCGGAACTTTCGAGGTTCCGCCCCCGCCTTGCTTTAATCGAAGTTGCTTTCGACAAAACCCGTGCTCGACCCGTGTGATTTGGAGCCCCCGTGAGTGCCGACGCAGACTCCGCCGACAAGAGCCAGTACGTCCAGTCGCTTGCGCGCGGGCTGTCCGTGATTTCCGCCTTCGACGCCGCTCAACCCGTCATGACCCTCTCGGACGTCGCGCGCCACACGGGTTTGACGCGAGCCACCGCCCGCCGGTTCCTCCTGACGCTCGAGTCCCTGGGATACGTACGATCCGACGGGCGGATGTTCGAACTCACGCCCAAGGTGCTGCAGCTGGGCTACTCGTATCTGTCGGCGCTGTCGCTCCCGCAGATCGCGAATCCACACTTGAAGAATCTTTCGGACACGCTTCAGGAATCCACGTCCCTGTCCGTGCTCGACGGGCAGGACATCGTGTATGTGGCTCGGGTGGCCACCCACCGCATCATGACCGTGGCCATTGCGGTGGGAACCCGGTTCCCCGCGTATGCCACGTCCATGGGGCGAGTGCTGCTCGCAGGACTCACCGCCAAGGAGCTGGGGGAGTACCTCACCACTGCGGAGCTCTCTCCGTTGACCCGGCGGACCACCACCGAGCGTGATGCCCTGGTTCAGGAGCTGCAGCGCGTGCGGGAACGGGGGTACGCCGTGGTCGACCAGGAACTGGAAGTCGGGTTGCGCTCGGCCGCGGTTCCGGTCAAGGACCTCACCGGGCGCACCGTTGCCGCGATCAACGTGTCCATGCGCGTGGGAATGCCCGGGGTGGACACCGAGCACCCGGAGGCTCAGGTCATTCCGGAACTATTCGCGTGCGCAGCGGCGATTTCCCAGGACCTGGCGGCGTCGGGGAACTGATCGTCGCGTGCCCGTGGTGTGTGGGGACCCTGACGACGGACGTGCCCGTAGCAGCGTCGTACGGGGTTCTGCCGGTGTGCAGGAACAGGGACTCGACGTATGCGATCGGAAGCGCGTAGGAGAACGCCGTCAGAAGCCACACGATGGGCGGCACGGCACCGGACGTATCGCCGGGCATGGTCAAGGCGAACACGGCCGCGTGACCGATGAGCCACGGAACCCCGATCTTGAGCGCATTGCGGACCAGCGCCGCCCAGACCGATGGGCCGCCGTGTCCTTTGGAGACTCGCAATCCCGTAAGGCGTTTACCCGGCGTTGCTGCGCGCGGTCGTGATTCGGTGACGGCGGCGGCCAGTACCACGGGCACCACAACTACAAGAGCGCCGATCAGATTCAGCTGAAAGTAGCTGAGGCCTCCGGTGAGGCCCGCCAGATGGAGTGGCACTCCCACCGCCGCGGTGAGACCCACCCACCCGAGGATGCACACCCAGTCAATGATCCAGGCGACAAGTCTGACAACCCCTAGTCTCTTGTCAGCCCGGGCGGTGGGTCCTGAACGAGTCGACATCTTCAAAAATTACGTATCGATGTCTTCCAGGTCAATGGGGACTCGGGGGCCAGTTCGCAGTTGCCCGCGACAGCTGCTATGGTAGCTAGGAATTGCTCGGTCACGAGCGTGTGCATTTTCGATTCAATGGCAAATTGGACCCTGTCCTTTGGTACGCGGTTTGTACCTAGATGCCATTTTTTGTCATGCCTGCTTCCGTGACTCACCAATCCGCAGTCAGCAGGCCGTTCACCCGGTGAACGCAAGGTCTGCCCAAACAGGAGGCACTGTGCCAACTATTCAGCAGCTGGTCCGCAAGGGCCGGACGTCCAAGGTCGTCAAGACCAAAGCCCCCGCGCTTAAGGGCAACCCCATGAAGCGCGGCGTGTGCACCCGTGTGTTCACCACCACCCCCAAGAAGCCGAACTCGGCTCTCCGTAAGGTGGCTCGTGTCAAGCTCAACGGCGGCGTGGAAGTTACCGCGTACATCCCCGGTGAGGGACACAACCTGCAGGAACACTCCATCGTGCTGGTGCGCGGTGGTCGTGTGAAGGACCTGCCGGGTGTTCGCTACAAGATCGTGCGCGGCGCACTCGACACCCAGGGTGTCAAGGGTCGCCAGCAGGCTCGTTCCCGCTACGGCGCCAAGAAGGAGAAGAAGTAATGCCTCGTAAAGGTCCCGCTCCCAAGCGCCCCCTCGTCGTAGACCCCGTCTACAGCTCTCCCGTTGTCACGCAGCTGATCAACAAGGTCCTGCAGGACGGCAAGAAGTCCACCGCAGAGCGCATCGTCTACGGCGCCCTCGAGGGTGTTCGTAACAAGACCAACGCCGACCCCGTCGCAACCTTGAAGAAGGCCCTCGACAACGTCAAGCCGGCCCTCGAGGTCCGCTCCCGCCGTGTCGGTGGCGCCACCTACCAGGTTCCCGTCGAGGTCAAGGCAGGCCGCGCCACCGCGCTGTCCCTGCGCTGGCTTGTCGGCTACGCCAAGGTTCGTCGCGAAAACACCATGACTGAGCGTCTCCAGAACGAGATCCTCGACGCCTCCAACGGCCTGGGTGCCGCTGTGAAGCGCCGCGAGGATACTCACAAGATGGCTGAGTCCAACAAGGCCTTCGCCCACTATCGCTGGTAAAATCCGATAGTCGTGTCGACCCCGCCAACAGCGGGGTCGACACCTGGGCCCGGCACCAACCTTTACGAAGGGAACCATCGTGGCACTTGACGTGCTTACCGACCTGAACAAGGTCCGCAATATCGGCATCATGGCTCACATCGATGCCGGTAAGACCACGACCACCGAACGAATCCTGTTCTACACGGGCATCAACCACAAGCTCGGCGAGACGCACGACGGTGCATCCACGATGGACTGGATGGCGCAGGAGCAGGAACGCGGCATCACCATTACCTCCGCCGCGACCTCGTGCTACTGGCACGACAACCAGATCAACATCATCGACACCCCCGGTCACGTGGACTTCACGGTCGAGGTCGAGCGCTCCCTGCGTGTGCTCGACGGCGCCGTGGCAGTTTTCGACGGCAAGGAGGGCGTTGAGCCCCAGTCCGAGACCGTGTGGCGTCAGGCTGACAAGTACGAAGTTCCGCGTATCTGCTTCGTCAACAAGATGGACAAGCTCGGTGCTGACTTCTACTTCACCGTGGACACCATCAAGTCCCGTCTGGGTGCAACCCCGCTCGTTCTGCAGCTGCCCATCGGCGCCGAGAACGATTTCGTGGGCGTTGTCGACCTGCTCACCATGAAGGCTTTCGTGTGGGAGGGCGACTCCAAGGGTGACGTGTCCCTGGGTGCCAAGTACGAAATCCGCGAGATCCCCGAGGATCTGCAGGAGCGTGCCGAGGAATACCGCAACCAGCTGGTCGAGTCCGTGGCCGAGGCCAACGACGACCTCATGGAGAAGTACCTCAACGGCGAAGAGCTCACTCAGGACGAGATCAAGCACGGTATCCGTGAGCTGACGATCAACTCCAAGGCATACCCGGTGCTGTGTGGTTCGGCATTCAAGAACCGCGGCGTGCAGCCCATGCTCGACGCAGTCGTTGACTACCTCCCCACTCCGCTGGACGTGCTCTCCGTGCAGGGTCACTCCGTGAAGGACGAGGAAGAGGTCATGACCCGTCCGGCAGACGCGAACGCTCCGTTCGCTGCTCTGGCGTTCAAGGTCGCGGCTCACCCGTTCTACGGTCAGTTGACCTACATCCGCGTGTACTCCGGTAAGGCCAAGGCCGGGGAGCAGGTGCTGAACTCCACCAAGGGCAAGAAGGAGCGCATCGGCAAGCTGTTCCAGATGCACTCCAACAAGGAGAACCCGGTGGACGAGATCTCCGCCGGTCACATCTACGCGGCCATCGGACTGAAGGACACCACCACCGGTGACACCCTGTGCGATCCCTCGGACCCCATCGTTCTGGAGTCCATGAGCTTCCCCGAACCCGTGATCTTCGTGGCCATCGAGCCCAAGACCAAGGGTGACCAGGAAAAGCTCTCCACCGCTATTCAGAAGCTCTCCGCTGAGGATCCCACCTTCACGGTGTCCCTCAACGACGAGACCGGCCAGACCGAGATCGGCGGCATGGGCGAGCTCCACCTGGACATCCTGGTGGACCGCATGAAGCGCGAGTTCAAGGTCGAAGCCAACGTGGGCAAGCCGCAGGTGGCTTACCGCGAGACCATCAAGAAGCCCGTGGAGAAGGTCGACTACACCCACAAGAAGCAGACCGGTGGTTCCGGTCAGTTCGCAAAGGTGCAGGTCGCTTTCGAGCCGCTTCCGCTGGACGCCGAGGAACTCTACGAGTTCGACAACAAGGTGACCGGCGGCCGCATCCCGCGCGAGTACATCCCCTCCGTGGATGCCGGTATCCAGGACGCCATGCAGTTGGGTGTTCTCGCCGGTTACCCCATGGTCGGTGTCAAGGCCACCCTGCTCGACGGTGCCTACCACGATGTCGACTCATCCGAAATGGCGTTCAAGATCGCCGGTTCGATGGTGTTCAAGGAAGGCGTTCGTCGCGCCAACCCTGTGCTCCTCGAGCCGCTGATGTCCGTGGAGGTTCGCACCCCCGAGGAGTACATGGGCGACGTGATCGGCGACCTGAACTCCCGTCGTGGTCAGATCCAGTCCATGGAGGACGTCACCGGCGTCAAGCTGGTGAAGGCTCTCGTGCCGCTGTCCGAAATGTTCGGCTACATCGGTGACCTGCGTTCCAAGACCCAGGGTCGCGCCGTGTACTCGATGCAGTTCGACAGCTATTCGGAGGTCCCCAAGGCTGTCGCCGACGAGATCATCCAGAAGAACCGCGGCGAGTAAGCCCACCGGAGACTAGTCCCCGAATTTCGATAAACCACTAAAGCCAAAGTAGACTTGCACAGGTTTCGACTGCAGCAGTGCTATGCGCTGTGATAGCAGACTCCGGACATTCGGAGTCGTCGAGTAAGTCTCACCTCAATGTTCTAGGAGGAACACATCATGGCGAAGGCCAAGTTCGAGCGCACCAAGCCGCACCTCAACATCGGCACCATCGGCCACGTTGACCACGGCAAGACCACGCTCACCGCTGCGATCTCCAAGGTGCTTGCTGACAAGTACCCGGACATCAACGAGCAGCGCGACTTCGGTGCCATCGACTCCGCTCCGGAGGAGAAGCAGCGCGGCATTACCATCAACATCTCTCACATCGAGTACCAGACCGAGAAGCGTCACTACGCACACGTTGACGCCCCCGGTCACGCGGACTACGTGAAGAACATGATCACCGGTGCTGCTCAGATGGACGGCGCAATCCTCGTGGTTGCCGCTACCGACGGCCCCATGGCACAGACCCGCGAGCACGTTCTGCTCGCCCGTCAGGTGGGCGTTCCCTACCTGCTGGTCGCACTGAACAAGTCCGACATGGTCGACGACGAGGAACTGCTGGACCTCGTTGAAATGGAAGTTCGTGAACTGCTGTCCGACCAGGGCTTCGACGGCGACAACGCACCCGTGGTGCGCGTGTCCGCGCTGAAGGCTCTCGAGGGCGACGCTGAGTGGGTCAAGTCCGTCGAGGACCTCATGGAGGCCGTGGACGAGAACATCCCGGAGCCGGAGCGCGACACCGACAAGCCGTTCCTGATGCCCGTTGAGGACGTCTTCACCATCACCGGTCGTGGCACCGTTGTGACCGGCCGTGCCGAGCGTGGCACCCTGCCGATCAACTCCGAGGTCGAGATCGTCGGCATCCGCCCGATCCAGAAGACCACCGTGACCGGTATCGAGATGTTCCACAAGCAGATGGACGAAGCCCTCGCGGGCGAGAACTGTGGTCTGCTGCTGCGTGGCCTCAAGCGCGACGATGTCGAGCGTGGCCAGGTTGTCTGCAAGCCGGGTTCCATCACCCCGCACACGGACTTCGAGGCAAACGTCTACATCCTGTCCAAGGAAGAAGGCGGACGTCACAACCCGTTCTACTCGAACTACCGTCCGCAGTTCTACTTCCGCACCACCGACGTCACCGGCGTCATCACGCTGCCCGAAGGCACCGAGATGGTCATGCCCGGTGACAACACCGAAATGAGCGTTGAGCTGATCCAGCCCATCGCCATGGAGGACGGCCTCGGCTTCGCTATCCGTGAGGGTGGCCGCACCGTTGGTTCCGGCAAGGTGACCAAGATCATCAAGTAATCTCTGATGACTGAAGTGATCGTCGGCTAGCCCGATACACCACTCCGTAAGGCCCCGCCAGTTTCTTGCTGGCGGGGCCTTACGCGTCTCGGCAGTACGGCGACGACGACGCTCGGCCGGCCGCGGCGGCGTCGTCGGCCTTGCGTACGGCCTGCGGGCGGGGGATGAGAAGAGCGCGTTTGCAAAGGCGTGTAAATCTCTGGCAGAATGGTCGCTGTTGTTCACGTGTCGGCGTGTGCCCGTAAAAAGGTCCCGACCGCGTCGGGCGAACCGGTACACCGAAGCAGCCTCAACGAGCCATGGCCTCCATGGGAACCACGTGAACAGCCATCCAATCGACACCATAGAAATTATTTGTGCGAACTCGTGTTTGCGTTTTCCGCGACACGCCCGAGTTCGGGTGTCGGTGCTTCAGCAGGGTGAGGAACCCGGTTCTACCGGATTCAGCCTGTGTGAAGTGGCGATATAAGCGCCAAAACACAAGGAGCGAAAGCTCCACACAGGGAAGTACTTGAAGAAAGAGAGTCACGACGCCATGGCGGGACAAAAAATCCGCATCCGGCTGAAGTCCTATGACCACGAGGTCATCGACGTCTCGGCCCGGAAAATCGTTGAGACGGTGACGCGCGCAGGCGCCACGGTAGTGGGACCCGTCCCGCTGCCCACGGAGAAGAACGTCTACTGCGTGATCCGCTCGCCGCACAAGTACAAGGACAGCCGTGAGCACTTCGAAATGCGCACACACAAGCGGCTGATCGACATCATCGACCCCACGCCCAAGGCCGTCGATTCGCTCATGCGTCTCGACCTGCCGGCTGACGTGAACATCGAAATCAAGCTGTAAAAAGGATCGCACCCCAATGACTACCACTTTCGAACGCCAGGTTAAGGGCCTGCTGGGCACCAAGCTCGGCATGACCCAGGTCTGGGACGAGAACGGGAAGTTCGTGCCGGTGACCGTGGTCAAGGCCGACTCCAACGTCGTGACGCAGCTGCGCAACGAGGACAAGGACGGCTACAACGCCGTTCAGATCGGCTTCGGTGCGATCGATCCCCGCAAGGTTTCTAAGCCGCTGGCTGGCCACTTCGCCGCCGCCGGAGTAACCCCGCGCCGCCACGTCGTCGAACTTCGTACTTCCGACTCCGCTGACTACGAGCTCGGCCAGGAACTGTCCGTCGAAATCTTCGACGCCGGTACCAAGGTCGACGTCGTCGGCACCACCAAGGGCAAGGGCACCGCCGGTGTTATGAAGCGTCACGGCTTCTCCGGCGTTGGCGCCTCCCACGGTGCACACAAGAACCACCGCAAGCCGGGATCCATCGGCGGCGCGTCTTACCCCGCACGTGTTTTCAAGGGCATGAAGATGGCTGGTCGCATGGGCAACGCCCGTCACACCACCATGAACCTGACCGTTCACGCTGTTGACGCCGACAACTCCCTGCTGCTCATCAAGGGCGCCCTGCCGGGCCCCAAGGGATCGGTCGTCCTCGTCCGAACCGCAGTGAAGGGAGCCTGATAAGCCATGGCAACTGAAACCGTAAACGTCGAGCTGCCCGCTGAGATCTTCGACGCGCAGACCAACGTGGCACTGCTTCACCAGGTCGTCGTCGCTCAGTTGGCCGCTGCTCGCCAGGGAACGCACAAGACCAAGACCCGCGCCGAAGTTTCCGGTGCAGGCCGTAAGCCGTTCAAGCAGAAGGGCACGGGTCGGGCTCGTCAGGGCTCCATCCGCGCTCCTCACATGACCGGCGGTGGCGTTGTCCACGGTCCGACCCCGCGTGACTACTCGCAGCGCACGCCCAAGAAGATGAAGGCGGCTGCCCTGCGCGGTGCCCTCTCGGACCGGGCTCGCAACAACCGCATCCACGTGGTTGCCGATCTGGTGACTGCTTCCGAGCCGTCTACCAAGGCTGCCAAGGAAGCACTGCGTTCGATCACCGAGCGCAAGAACGTGCTGGTTGTTCTGGACCGCAGCGACGATGTCACTGCATTGTCCGTGCGCAACCTGGTCAACACGCACGCCGTGTACGCAGACCAGCTCAACACGTACGACGTGCTCGTCTCGGACGACGTGATCTTCACCAAGGCCGCTTACGACTCGTTCGTTGCTGCTGCGTCCGCTACGGGTAAGAACCAGGAGGACGCCAAGTGAGCGCGATCTACAACAAGGACCCGCGCGATGTGATCATTCGCCCGGTCGTCTCCGAGAAGTCCTACGGACTGATCGACGAGGGTAAGTACACCTTCCAGGTGGACCCCTCAGCGAACAAGACCGAGATCAAGTACGCCGTGGAGAAGATCTTCGGTGTCAAGGTCGAGTCCGTCAACACCCTCAATCGTCCCGGTAAGCGCAAGCGCACTCGCTTCGGCTGGGGAACGCGAAAGGCCACCAAGCGTGCCATCGTGTCCCTTCGGGAAGGTTCCATCGACATCTTCGGCGGTCCGCTCGCCTGAGCGGAGACCACTTTAACGAGGAATTTCAACTATGGCTATCCGTAAGCACAAGCCGACAACCCCGGGCCGTCGTGGCTCGTCGGTTGCCGACTTCGTAGAAATCACGCGCACAACGCCCGAGAAGTCTCTGGTGCGTCCGCTGCCCAAGAAGGGCGGTCGTAACAACACCGGTCGTATCACCACCCGTCACAAGGGCGGTGGACACAAGCGCCAGTACCGTGTCATCGACTTCCGTCGTCACGACAAGGACGGCATTGATGCCAAGGTCGCTCACATCGAGTACGACCCCAACCGTACGGCTCGCATTGCGCTGCTGCACTTCGTTGACGGCACCAAGCGCTACATCGTGGCTCCCAACAAGCTCAAGCAGGGCGATGTTGTCGAGTCCGGCCCGTCCGCCGACATCAAGCCCGGTAACAACCTGCCGCTGCGCAACATCCCCGTGGGCACCGTGCTCCACGCCGTGGAGTTGCGTCCCGGTGGCGGCGCCAAGCTGGCTCGTTCGGCCGGCGCCTCCGTGCAGCTCGTCGCCAAGGAAGGCAAGTACGGCCAGCTCCGTCTGCCCTCCGGCGAGATCCGCAACGTCGACGTGCGCTGCCGCGCAACCGTGGGCGAGGTTGGCAACGCCGAGCAGTCCAACATCAACTGGGGCAAGGCCGGCCGTAACCGTTGGAAGGGCATCCGCCCGACCGTCCGCGGTGTCGTCATGAACCCCGTGGATCACCCCCACGGTGGTGGTGAGGGTAAGACTTCCGGTGGTCGCCACCCGGTCAACCCGAACGGCAAGCCCGAGGGACGCACCCGTCGCCCCAACAAGGAAAGCGACAAGCTCATCGTCCGTCGTCGTCGTACCGGCAAGAACAAGCGCTAAGGAGCCTGACTAATGCCACGCAGCCTCAAGAAGGGCCCTTTCGTTGATCAGCACCTCTACCTGAAGGTCGCCAAGGAGAACGAGAAGGGCACCAAGAACGTCATCAAGACGTGGTCCCGCCGCTCGATGATCGTGCCCGACATGCTCGGCCACACGATCGCCGTGCACGACGGACGCAAGCACATCCCGGTGTTCATCACGGAGTCGATGGTCGGGCACAAGCTCGGCGAATTCGCTCCCACCCGCACATTCCGCGGCCATGTGAAGGACGACAAGAAGGGCAAGCGTCGCTGACCTCTGGTTAGCACGTAGCACTTCTTCGACAAGACGAGAGAAGGAAAGCAATGGAAGCCAAGGCATCTGCGCGCTACATCCGCGTGACGCCTATGAAGGCCCGGCGCGTCGTCAACCTGATTCGTGGCCAGCAGGCGAATGAGGCATTGGCGATTCTGAAGTTTGCCCCCCAGGCAGCTTCCGAGCCGGTATTCAAGGTTCTCGAATCCGCCGTAGCTAACGCACGGCAGAAGGCCGACCGTGAAGGCCTCGCGTTCAAGCAGGAAGACCTCGTTGTCTCCGCTGCTTACGTGGACGAGGGCCCCACCATGAAGCGGTTCCAGCCGCGCGCCCAGGGTCGTGCGTACCGCATCAACAAGCGCACGAGCCACGTGACCGTGGTCGTGGCGACCCCGGAGAAGGAGGAGGTCCGCTAAGTGGGACAGAAAATCAACCCCAACGGATTCCGTCTGGGTATCACCACCGACCACATCTCGCACTGGTACGCCGACTCCAACCAGCCGGGCCAGCGCTACAAGGACTACATCCGCGAGGATGTGAAGATCCGCGAACTCATGTCCAAGGGCATGGAGCGCGCCGGTATCTCCAAGGTCGAGATCGAGCGCACCCGTGACCGTGTGCGTGTGGACATCCACACCGCCCGCCCGGGCATCGTGATCGGCCGCCGCGGCGCCGAAGCTGACCGCATCCGCGGTGAGCTCGAAAAGCTGACCGGCAAGCAGATCCAGCTGAACATCCTGGAAGTCAAGAACCCCGAGACCGACGCACAGTTGGTTGCTCAGGGCGTCGCCGAGCAGCTCGCTTCTCGCGTGGCCTTCCGCCGCGCCATGAAGAAGGCTATTCAGTCCGCACAGCGTGCGGGTGCCAAGGGTATTCGTATCCAGTGCGCCGGCCGCCTGGGAGGCGCTGAAATGTCCCGCTCGGAGTTCTACCGCGAAGGCCGTGTGCCCCTGCACACCCTGCGCGCGAACATCGACTACGGCTTCTTCGAGGCCAAGACCACCTTCGGCCGTATCGGCGTGAAGGTCTGGATCTACAAGGGCGACCTGACCTCCAAGGAACTGGCTGCACAGCAGGCCGCTGCTCCGTCTTCGCGCGGACGCAACGACCGTCGCGGTGGCGCCGGTGGCGGCGAGCGTCGTCGTCGTGGTGGCAATGACCGTAACGACCGTGGCGGACGCCGTGAGCGTAACGACTCCGCCGCAGCCCCGCAGCAGAACAACGCTGCGGAGGCGCCCAACGCAGAGGGTGGTAAGTAATGCTTATCCCACGTCGTGTTAAGTTCCGCAAGCAGCACCACCCCAAGCGTCGGGGCCAGGCTAAGGGCGGAACCCAGGTATCGTTCGGCGAGTGGGGCATCCAGGCACTGAGCCCGGCATATGTCACCAACCGTCAGATCGAGTCCGCGCGTATCGCAATGACCCGTCACATCAAGCGTGGCGGTAAGGTCTGGATCAACATTTACCCGGACCGTCCCCTGACCAAGAAGCCTGCCGAAACCCGTATGGGTTCCGGTAAGGGTTCTCCCGAATGGTGGGTCGCCAACGTCAAGCCCGGACGCATCATGTTCGAGATCTCCGGCGTGTCCGAAGAGGTCGCCCGTGAGGCGCTTCGTTTGGCAATCCACAAGCTCCCGATGAAGGCACGTATCGTGCGTCGCGAAGGTGGTGAATGATCAATGGCCATTGGATCTAAGGATCTGAACATGGAAAACCTCGCGGAGCTCGACAACAGTGCTCTGACCGAGCAGTTGCGGAAGTCCAAGGAAGAGCTGTTCAACCTGCGCTTCCAGTCCGCAACCGGTCAGCTCGAGAGCAACGGTCGTCTGAAGTCCGTCAAGCGTGACATCGCCCGCATCTACACCGTGCTCCGTGAGCGCGAGCTGGGCATCCGCGAAGAGGTCCAGGCGACTGCTGTAGAGACCGACAAGAAGGCAGCCAAGAAAAGCAAGAAGGCCGCCAAGTCTGAGGATGATGCCAAGTGAGCGAGCAGGTTAACAACGAGGCCACGGCCGAGCGCGGTGACCGTAAGACCCGTCGCGGCTACGTAGTCTCCGACAAGATGGACAAGACCGTGGTCGTGCAGGTCGAGGATCGTGTGAAGCACGCCCTCTACGGCAAGGTCATGCGTAAGTCCAAGCGCATCAAGGCGCACGACGAGGAGAACACCGCTGGTGTCGGTGACCTCGTGCGTATCGCCGAGACGCGTCCGCTGTCCGCCAGCAAGAACTGGCGCATCGTGGAGATCATCGAGAAGGCCAAGTAAGGCTTCCCGAGATCGACAAAGCATGCCGGCTCTGAGCCGACACACGGGCCCTCATCTTCGGATGGGGGCCCGTGGCTTTGCCGGAACCGCCCAGTTGGACCTACCAGTCCGTGGGCTGTACAGTGGATCAGTACGCGTGTGGCACACGTGTGCCCACATCACTGACTTCGACACTGCTGAGTCAGAATCCACAATGCCCCACGGCCCGCCCGGCGGACCGTGATTTCCGCAGGGAAATCGGGGCATGAACCAGCGTCTTCGTGCGGCTTTACGCGCGAAGTACCACGCGGCATCGCCAAGCGATGTTCACCGCGTGCCGTTGCCCGTTCACGGATTCTGGTTGAGCAGACCGATCCTCGGTGGGGCAGCGAAGCAGACGATTAGTTCGTCTGAATTACTTCGAATCACTCACGCCACAAACCCAGCGCGTACGTGCTTTGCGAAAACGCCTCGGGCCCCTCCTACGGCCACGGGGAGCACCGTTCAGCGAAGCGTTCAAATATCTACCGTTCCGCAAGGCTCGACATCGTCCAGATATGGATGAGAACCGGCGCGACGACAGGAGAAATCAGTGATTCAGCAGGAGTCGCGGCTTAGGGTCGCCGATAACACGGGTGCGAAGGAAATCCTCACCATCCGTGTACTCGGTGGATCCGGACGCCGTTACGCAGGCATTGGTGACGTCATTGTCGCCACCGTTAAGGACGCAATCCCCGGTGGCAACGTCAAGAAGGGCGACGTTGTCAAGGCAGTTGTGGTCCGTACCAAGAAGCAGAGGCGCCGTTCCGACGGTTCCTACATTCGTTTCGACGAGAACGCCGCAGTGATCTTGAAGACCGACGGGGATCCCCGTGGCACGCGTATCTTCGGCCCCGTGGGCCGCGAGCTGCGCGACAAGAAGTTCATGAAGATCATCTCGCTGGCTCCGGAGGTGCTCTGACATGGCGAAATTCAAGATCAAGACCGGAGACCTGGTTCAGGTTATTTCCGGCAACAAGCAGAACAAGGGCAAGCAGGGCAAGGTCCTGCGTGTGATCACCGAGACTTCCCGCGTGGTTGTCGAAGGTGTCAACGTGGTGACCAAGCACAAGCGTGCCAGCGCCCAGGGCGAAGCCGGCGGCATCGTCAAGACCGAGGCTCCCATTCACATCTCGAACGTGATGCTCGTGGACCCGGAGACCGGCAAGCCGACCCGCGTGGGCTATCGCACCGAGACCGTGGAGCGTGACGGCAAGCAGAAGACCGTTCGCGTTCGCGTGTCCAAGAGCACCGGCAAGGATCTGTGATGAGCGAAACGACCGAAACCAAGATGACCCCGCGGTTCAAGACCAAGTACCAGGAAACCGTTGCGCCGGCACTCCAGGAAGAGTTCGGTTACACGAACGTCATGGAACTGCCCCGCATCACCAAGGTTGTCGTGAACATGGGTCTGGGCGAGGCAGCCAAGGATTCCAAGCTGGTGGATTCCGCCATCAAGGACCTGACCGCCATCACCGGCCAGAAGCCCGTGGTCAACCGTGCCAAGAAGTCCATCGCGCAGTTCAAGCTGCGCGAAGGTATGCCCATCGGCGCTCACGTCACCATGCGTGGCGATCGTATGTGGGAATTCCTGGACCGTCTGGTCACGCTGGCCCTGCCGCGTATCCGTGACTTCCGTGGCTTGTCCGACCGTCACTTCGACGGCAACGGCAACTACACCTTCGGTTTGACGGAACAGTCCATGTTCCACGAAATCGACCAGGACCGGATCGACCGTGTGCGCGGTATGGACATCACCGTGGTGACCACCGCAAAGACTGACGACGAGGGTCGCGCGCTGCTCAAGGCGCTCGGCTTCCCGTTCAAGACCAACTAATTCCCGCGACGTCAGAGGTCCCGACTGGCTGTAACCGGTCGGGAAACCGTGACGAGGAAGGGCATGTGCCCAAACATGACAATGACAGATCCTGTCGCAGACATGCTGACGCGTCTGCGTAATGCGAACTCCGCATACCACGACACCGTGAGCATGCCGTACTCCAAGCTGAAGGCTCGGGTTGCGGACATCCTCAAGGCCGAAGGTTACATCGCGGACTGGAGTGAGGAACCGGCCAAGGTCGGTAAGACCCTCACCCTGTCCCTGAAGTTCGGCCCCAACCGTGAGCGCTCCATTGCAGGCGTTCGCCGTATCTCCAAGCCGGGTTTGCGCGTTTACGCGAAGTCCACCAACCTGCCGAAGGTTCTCGGCGGCATGGGCATCGCGATCCTCTCCACCTCTTCGGGTCTGCTGACTGACAAGCAGGCCGGCAAGAAGGGCGTGGGCGGGGAAGTCCTCGCGTACGTCTGGTAATCGGCAGCACAGAACAAAGAAAGGAAGAGAACATGTCACGTATTGGACGTCTCCCGATCTCTGTGCCCGCCGGTGTGGAGGTCGCTGTGGACGGTTCCGTGGTGAAGGTCAAGGGCCCCAAGGGCGAATTGACTCACACCGTGGCCGCTCCCATCACCGTGGTTGTTGAAGACGGCACCGTTCAGGTTGCCCGCCCCAACGACGAGCGCGAGTCCCGCGCTCTGCACGGTTTGACTCGTACCCTGATCGCCAACATGGTCCAGGGTGTCTCCGAGGGTTACAGCAAGCAGCTGGAAATCGTCGGAACCGGTTACCGTGTTCAGGCCAAGGGCGCCAACCTGGAGTTCGCTCTGGGTTACAGCCACCCTGTTCCGTTCGAGGCTCCGGACGGCATCACGCTGTCCGTGGAAGGTTCGAACAAAGTCACCGTCGCCGGTATCGACAAGCAGCAGGTTGGCCAGGTTGCCGCAAAGATCCGCAAGCTGCGTCTGCCCGACCCCTACAAGGGCAAGGGCGTGCGTTACGCCGGCGAGCAGATCCGCCGCAAGGCCGGAAAGGCTGGTAAGTAATCATGGCTCTCGTAATCAAGGGCAAGTCGAAGTCCGCTCAGCGCGCACGTCGTCACCGCCGCGTACGCAAGTACGTTTCCGGTACCGCTCTGCGTCCCCGTCTCGTAGTGACCCGTTCCGCGCGTCACATGGTCGCTCAGGTGATCGACGACGACAAGGGTGTAACCCTGGCGTCAGCTTCCACCATGGAAGCTGACCTGCGGGCCGCCTCGGAGGACAAAACCGCCAAGGCCAAGCGTGTCGGCGAACTCGTCGCCGAACGCGCCAAGGCTGCCGGTGTCGAAACGGTTGTCTTCGACCGTGGCGGTAACAAGTACCACGGCCGTGTGGCCGCGGTGGCCGATGGTGCCCGTGAAGGAGGTCTGGCGCTGTGAGCGAGCAGAACAATGAGAAGGAAACCAAGGTGAGCGAAGCCACCAACGCTTCCAACGAAGCTACTGAGGCTCAGCAGGGAACCGAGGACAACCGCGGTGGCCGCGGCGGTCGCGGTAACCGCAACGAGCGCGGTGGCCGTGGCGAGCGCGGCGGTCGTAACGAGCGCGGCGGCCGTGGTGGCCGTGGCGGTCGCGAGGAAGAGAAGGACAAGTTCCTCGAGCGCGTCGTGACCATCAACCGTGTCTCCAAGGTGGTCAAGGGTGGCCGCCGCTTCAGCTTCACCGCCCTCGTGGTGGTTGGCGATGGCAACGGCATGGTTGGCGTGGGCTACGGCAAGGCCAAGGAAGTTCCCGCCGCCATCTCCAAGGGCGTCGAGGAAGCCAAGAAGAACTTCTTCCGGGTTCCTCGCGTGGAAGAGCGCACCATTCCGCACCGCGTGCAGGGCGAAGCCGCTGCCGGTGTCGTGATGTTGCGTCCGGCCACTCCGGGTACCGGTGTTATCGCCGGCGGTCCGGTGCGTGCCGTACTCGAGTGCGCGGGCATCCACGACGTGTTGTCCAAGTCCTTGGGCTCGTCCAACCAGATCAACATCGTGCACGCAACCATTGAGGCCCTGCGTATGCTCGAAGAGCCCGCTTCCGTGGCTGCCCGTCGTGGCCTGCCCATGGACGAGGTTGTTCCGGGCCCGCTGCTGCGCGATATCCAGAAGGCAGGTGCCTGATGAACGGAAAGCGTATTCAGGCCAACGGTGCCACACTGCGTATCAAGCAGATCCGCTCCGTGGTCGGTCAGAAGCAGAACATGCGCGACACCCTTCGTTCCCTCGGTTTGAAGAAGCCGGGCAACGTGGTGGAGCGCAAGGCCGATGCAGCGACCGCGGGCATGATCAATACCGTGTCGCATCTCGTAGAGGTTGAGGAGGCCGAGTGACCATGGCTGAAAACACTGGGAGCAAGAAGCAGCACGCTCTGAAGGTTCACCACCTGCGTCCGGCCCCCGGATCTCACCAGTCCAAGACCCGTGTGGGTCGTGGTGAGGCTTCGAAGGGTAAGACTGCCGGTCGCGGTACCAAGGGCACCAAGGCGCGTTACCAGGTGAAGGCCGGTTTTGCCGGCGGTCAGCTGCCGTTGCACATGCGTCTGCCCAAGCTGCGCGGGTTCAAGAACCCGTTCCGCGTCGAGTACCAGGTCGTGAACCTGGATCGTCTGGGCGAGCTGTTCCCCGAGGGCGGCACGATCGGTATTTCCGATCTCGTTGCCAAGGGTGCAGTGCGCAAGAACCAGCCGGTCAAGGTTCTGGGCACCGGAGAGATCTCCGTTGCACTGAACATCACCGCGGACAAGTTCTCGGCCTCCGCGGCTGAGAAGATCGCAGCTGCCGGCGGTTCCACGCAGACCGCGTGAGACTGAACGCAGTAATCGGTTGTAGGGTGTAACCCTGAACTGAAGCGGGCCCCGTGCCGTATTGTCGGCACGGGGCCCGCTGCTTTTTATCAGGGTGTTCGCGCTCACCTCTCGCGTGTGCGCGCAACATCCTTCGCTAGACTTGCCCGGGGTCGGGACCGGCCGGGCCAACACTGAAGTTTTTGGAGGAGGACCTGTGCTCAGTGCTTTCGCACGGGCGTTCACAACGCCGGAACTGCGCAACAAGCTGCTGTTCACCCTCGGGATCATCGTGATCTACCGGTTGGGCACTTTCATTCCTGCGCCTGGCGTGGACTACGGCAACGTACAGCAGTGTCTAGCACTGGGTAACACGACCGGTGGCGTGTACGACTTGGTCAACCTGTTCAGCGGTGGCGCACTGTTGCAGTTGTCCATTTTTGCGCTCGGTGTGATGCCGTACATCACGGCGAGCATCATCGTGCAGCTGTTGCGCGTGGTGATTCCCCGGTTCCAGGAACTCCACGAAGAGGGTGCCCAGGGGCAGACCAAACTCACTCAGTACACTCGTTATCTGACCATTGGGCTGGCCGCGCTCAACGCGACCACCGTGGTCTCGCTGGCTCGATCCGGCGCGCTGTTGGGTGACTGCCCCTTGCCGATCATCCCGAACGATTCCCTGATGATCCTGGTCATCATGATTCTTACGATGACCGCCGGCACCACGCTGATCATGTGGCTGGGCGAACGCATCACCGACCGCGGTGTCGGCAACGGCATGTCCTTGCTGATCTTCACCTCGATCGCCGCAACCTTCCCGTCCGCACTGGGCGACATCCTTCGCACCCGCGGCTGGGGCCTGTTCCTGGCCGTGTGCGCCGTGGGACTCGTGGTCATCACGTGCGTCGTGTTCGTGGAGCAGTCGCAGCGTCGCATCCCGGTGCAGTACGCCAAGCGCATGGTGGGTCGTCGAACCATTGGCGGCACCAGCACCTACATCCCACTCAAGGTCAACATGGCCGGCGTGATCCCCATCATCTTCGCCTCATCCATGCTCATGCTGCCGTCCATGATCGCGCAGTTCGGGATGCCGAATGACGGCTCTCCGGTGCCCGGTTGGGTCAATTGGATCAACACGTACCTGACATCCGGTGACCACCCGGTCTACATGGTCACGTACTTCCTGATGATCGTGGCGTTCACGTACTTCTACGTGTCCATCACGTTCAATCCGGAAGAGGTCTCCAACAACATGAAGCGATACGGCGGCTTCATCCCCGGAATTCGCGCGGGCCGGCCCACGGAGAACTACCTGCGCTACGTGCTGTCCCGCATTACGCTCCCGGGTGCTCTCTACCTGGGCATCGTGTCCATGATCCCGCTCATCGCTCTGGTGTTGTTCGACGCCAA
Organism: Kocuria sp. CPCC 205235; assembly: GCF_040980905.1. Classification (NCBI taxonomy): domain Bacteria; kingdom Bacillati; phylum Actinomycetota; class Actinomycetes; order Micrococcales; family Micrococcaceae; genus Kocuria; species Kocuria sp. CPCC 205235. The sequence goes on along the minus strand of NZ_JAVKPR010000005.1, from coordinate 147,094 downwards.
CCAGAACTTCCCGTTCGGTGGTCCTTCGCTGCTGATCATGGTGGGCGTGGGTTTGGACACCGTGAAGCAGATCGACGCGCAGCTGCAGCAGCGTCACTACGAGGGGTTGCTGCGTAAGTAGTTGTCCACCAAGTCCCGCGGATCCGTACGATCCGCCCCGCTGCCGGGCTGTTGCCAGTAAAGTGGTGGGGGACCAGAGAAGTTCGTGCAAGGAGAAACCATGACCCGTTTGTTGATCATCGGACCGCCAGGCGCTGGCAAGGGCACTCAGGCGGCTCGCATTTGTGAACGGTTGAACGTTCCTGCGATCTCCACCGGGGACATTTTCCGAGCCAATATCAAAGAGCAGACCGAACTCGGCAAGGAAGCGCAGCGGTACACGGACGCGGGCAATCTGGTGCCGGACTCCGTGACCAATTCCATGGTGCGGGACCGTTTGGCACAGGATGACGTGAACAACGGGTTCCTGCTGGACGGTTACCCGCGCACCGTGGCCCAGGTCGAGGAGCTGGACAGCATCCTCGAGGCCAATGGCACTCACCTGGATGTCGTGCTGCTGCTGACCGCTGACAACGACGAGCTCGTCAAGCGCTTGCTCGGCCGCGCGCAGGATCAGGGCCGCACCGATGACACGGAAGACGTCATTCGGCACCGCCTGGACGTGTATGACCAGCAGACCGCGCCGGTCGTTGGCGTGTACGAGAAGCGCGGCATTGTCACCGAGGTCGACGGCCTGGGCGACATCGATCAGGTCACCGAGCGCATCATGGCGGCGCTGGCCAGCTGAAATGCGATCTCGCTGAGATAAGAATTTGGGTGTGAGCCCTCGGAACGGCGCCATACAGCGCGTTCCGAGGGCTTAGCCGTTGATAGAACTCACCACTACGAAGGGAAGCGCGCACCGTGTTTGGTCGCCGCAAGGTAGAACTGAAGTCCGATGCCCAGCTTGCGCTCATGTCGCGAGCCGGGGTGGTGACCTCGCGCGCGCTCGACGCCGCCGTGGCCGCTGCCGTTCCCGGGGCCACCACCGCTGATGTGGATCAAGCTTTCCGGGACGTCCTGGCGGCCAACAATGCCGAGTCCAACTTCCTGGGCTACTACGGTTATCCGGCCACGGTGTGCGTATCCGTCAACGACCGCGTTGTTCACGGAATCCCGGGGGACCAGGTGTTGCTCGATGGGGACATTGTTTCCATCGACGGCGGTGCCATCGTGGATGGTTGGCACGGTGACTCGGCTCGCACTGTCCTGGTGGGGGAGCACCACGACCCGGCGGACGTCGAGCTGTCCAAGGTGACCCGCGCGGCGATGTGGCGCGGCATCGCGGCCATGGCCACCGGCACTCACGTGGGTGACATCGGTCAGGCTGTGGAGGATTACGTCCACGGATTGGTCGAACAGCGGTTGGGGATCCTCGAGGACTACGTGGGCCACGGCATCGGCACCGCCATGCACATGGCCCCGGACGTTCCCAATTACGCCGTGCGCAACCGCGGACCCCGGCTCGTCCCGGGCATGGCACTGGCTATTGAACCGATGCTGGTGCGCGGCGGAATCGAGACCAAGATCCTGGACGACGACTGGACCGTGGTGACCGTGGACGGCGCCAACGCGAGCCAGTGGGAACACAGCGTGTGCCTGCACTCCAAGGGCCTGTGGGTCCTCACCGCTGAAGACGGCGGCGCATCCGAACTCGAACCCCTGGGCGTACATCCCGTCCCGATAGCCGCATCCTGAACCGCACGCGCGGTACGCACGAGCGAAAGGACCTGACATGGCCACCGACGTAGAGATCACCGAACGACCTAAACCCGGGCAGCTGGTATTCAAACCCGCTCGCCGGGGTAAACCCCCGCAGCACCTGGCCGACCTGGATCTGGCCGGGCGCAAGAAGATGCTGCAGGACGCCGGCTACCCGGCGTTCCGAGCGGCGCAATTGTCCAAGCACTACTTCGAACGGTTCGAAACCGATCCGGACAAGATGACCGACCTGCCGGCTGGACAACGCGAGGAACTGGTTGCCGCGGCCATGCCGCCACTATTGACCACGGTCAAGAACCTCAAGGCGGACCAGGGCATGACGGTCAAGTCCGTCCATCGGCTGTTCGACGGCGCCATGGTCGAGTCCGTGCTCATGCGATACAGCAAGCGCGTGACCATGTGCATCTCATCCCAGGCAGGTTGTGGCATGAACTGCCCGTTCTGCGCGACCGGTCAGGCAGGTCTGACTCGTAACCTCTCCGCCGCGGAGATCGTGGACCAAGTTGTCCAGGGCATCCGAGGTCTGCGTGACGGTGTGGTGGGTCCTGCAGAGGAAGCACCGCTGCGCGTGTCGAACATCGTGTTCATGGGCATGGGGGAGGCCCTCGCCAACTACAAGGCCACCATGGGCGCGGTACACCGCCTGATCGATCCGTCACCGGAGGGTCTGGGACTTTCCGCGCGCGGGTTGACCATGTCCACTGTGGGTCTGGTGCCCGGGATGCGGAAGTTCACGCAGGAGAAGTTGCCCATCACCCTGGCGCTGTCCCTGCACGCCCCGGACGACGAACTGCGCGACGAACTGATCCCGGTCAACAATCGGTGGAAGGTGGATGAGGCGCTGGATGCCGCCCGCGAGTACTACGACGCCACCGGGCGCCGTGTATCAATCGAGTACGCCCTGATCCGTGACATGAACGATCAAGGCTGGCGTGCGGATTTGCTGGGGGAGAAGCTCAACAAGCGCGGTGCCGGTTGGGTGCACGTTAACCCCATCCCGCTCAATCCCACCCCGGGGTCCAAGTGGACGGCCTCGCGTCCTGGAGTCGAGCAGAACTTCGTGGAGCGTCTGCGCGCCCACGGAATTCCCACCACGGTGCGTGATACACGCGGTTCCGACATCGACGGCGCGTGCGGCCAGCTGGCCGCGGACGTCTAGACCCGCGGCGGCGTCGTCGCCCCGGATCGACCCGCCGCGAAGGTCGCAGGTGACTCACTACCCGTTACCGGATTGCATATCAAGTCTCAACCGCGTAAAGTATTGCGTTGGTTGTCTGTGCTCGCGCCGCTGAGCCCTGCCCGTCCACAAATCCACCCCGAGCTCACGCTGCAGGGGCGCATTGTGGCTGTCGGCAATCAGCGGAGAGAGTCCTGTAAACCGTCCGGATAGATAACCGGACCCCTCGAAAAGTTAGCGGAGGATATGGCCAAGAAAGACGGAGTCATCGAGATCGAAGGCACTGTGGTCGAGGCTCTGCCCAACGCGTCGTTCCGTGTTGAGCTGAACAACGGTCACAAGGTGCTTGCCCACATCTCTGGGAAAATGCGCCAACACTACATCCGAATCCTTCCTGAGGACCGGGTCGTGGTGGAGCTGAGCCCGTATGACCTAACCCGAGGCCGGATCGTCTACCGCTACAAGTAGAAATTCGCGGCACCACGCACCGCGCGGATCGTTGTGATCTGCGGGGTGTTTGCTGCGTTATTCACCACCACTAGTACGCGAAGGAATGCGATGAAGGTCCAACCGAGCGTCAAGCAGATCTGCGACAACTGCAAGGTGATTCGCCGTAATGGCCGAGTCATGGTGATCTGCTCGAACCCCAGGCACAAGCAGCGCCAGGGCTGACGGGAGCGCTCCCGCCCACGCAAGTGGATTGACAGAACGGACACTGCAGCTAGCACCGCACGGTGCGGCAACCCCCGGCACGGAGGCCGGAGACTGAACGCAACATCTTGTTCGGGACGCAGTGTTCAAGACCTCCGGACAGTACAAGGAGAACCGCCAATATGGCTCGTCTCGCAGGCGTAGACCTCCCCCGCGAAAAGCGGCTGGAAATTGCGCTGACTTACATCTACGGCGTGGGTCGTACCCGTGCACTCGCAACCCTTGAGGCCACCGGCATCTCGGGTGACGTGCGCGTGAAGGATCTCACCGACGCTCAGCTCGTCGAGCTGCGCGACTACATCGAAGGCAACTACAAGGTCGAAGGCGATTTGCGCCGCGAGGTTGCCGCCGACATCCGCCGCAAGGTCGAAATCGGCAGCTACCAGGGTGTGCGTCACCGCCGTGGCCTTCCGGTCCACGGTCAGCGCACCAAGACCAACGCACGTACCCGCAAGGGTCCCAAGCGCACGGTCGCCGGCAAGAAGAAGTAATCGTGGTCGCCACCCAAGCCGGTGGCTGATCAACGTCGAAGATCTTTGTAGGAGAATTCATGGCTCAGAAAACTCGCGCGACGGCTGCTCGTAAGCCGCGTCGCAAGGTTAATAAGAACGTGACTCAGGGCCAGGCCCACATCAAGTCCACGTTCAACAACACCATCGTTTCCATCACCGACCCCTCCGGTGCCGTTCTGTCGTGGGCTTCCGCCGGCGGCATGGGCTTCAAGGGATCCCGTAAATCCACCCCGTTCGCCGCTCAGCAGGCCGCCGAGGCCGCAGCCAAGGGTGCTCAGGAGCACGGCATGCGCAAGGTTGACGTGTTCGTCAAAGGACCGGGTTCCGGACGTGAAACCGCTATCCGCGCACTGCAGGCCACCGGGCTCGAGGTTGGTTCCATTCAGGACGTCACCCCGTCCGCTCACAATGGTTGCCGTCCCCCCAAGCGCCGTCGCGTTTGATGCGCGCAGCGTGAGCACCGAACCCTCAGGGTTCGGTGCCCGCGCATCGACGCGGTGATCTCGCCTGATCTCCGCGCACCTCACCCCTTGTTTTCCACCACCTGCGTGCGTCATATGGCGGAGGCACGCTGAAAGGAAACATCAGTGCTCATCGCACAGCGCCCCACCCTCACCGAAGAGGTAGTGGCTGATAACCGCTCCCGGTTCGTGATCGAACCGCTCGAGCCCGGTTTCGGCTACACCCTCGGCAACTCCCTGCGCCGCACTCTCTTGTCCTCCATCCCCGGTGCCGCCGTGACCAGCATCCGCATTGACGGTGTGCTGCACGAGTTCTCCACCGTGGACGGTGTCAAGGAAGACGTCACCGAGCTGATCTTGAACATCAAGAAGCTCTCGCTCTCCTCCGAGGAGGACGAGCCCGTGACCGCGTGGCTGCGTAAGCAGGGACCCGGCGAAGTGACCGCCGCTGACATCTCGGCTCCGGCCGGTGTCGAGGTCCACAACCCGGAACTGCACATTGCCACCCTGAATTCCAAGGGCCAGCTGGAGATCGAACTGACGATCGAGCGCGGCCGCGGCTACGTTTCTGCTTCGCAGAACAAGTCAGCGGACGCCGAGATCGGTCGCGTTCCGGTCGACTCCATCTACTCCCCGGTGCTCAAGGTGACGTTCCGCGTGGAAGCCACCCGTGTGGAGCAGCGCACCGACTTCGACAAGCTCATCCTGGACGTGGAGACCAAGGAAGCCATCACCCCGCGTGATGCCGTTGCTTCCGCCGGTACCACCCTGGTCGAGTTGTTCGGTCTGGCTCGCGAGCTCAACACCACGGCTGAGGGTATCGAGATCGGCCCGTCTCCCACGGACGCTGCCGCTGCCGCTGACATGGCTCTGCCCATCGAGGATCTCGAACTGACGGTTCGTTCCTACAACTGCTTGAAGCGTGAGGGCATCCACAGCGTGGGTGAACTGGTTGCACGCTCTGAGGCAGACCTGATGGACATCCGTAACTTCGGTGCCAAGTCCATTGACGAGGTCAAGGCCAAGCTCCAGGAGCTCGGCCTGGCACTCAAGGACTCCCCGCCAGGTTATGACCTCGCCGCGCACGCAGCTTCGTTGGAGGACGAGGACGAGAACAACAACCCGTTCGACGTCGACCTCGACTGAAGTCTTACAACTTTCCCGTTTCTCACGAGGCAGCCTGCTAGCCACGCGAGAGACCGACCACCAGGAGACCTACTATGCCTACCCCTACCAAGGGACCCCGTCTCGGCGGCGGGCCTACCCACGAGCGCATGATGCTCTCGAACATGTCTCAGCAGCTGTTCGAGCACAAGCGCATCACCACCACGGTGACCAAGGCCAAGCGCCTTCGCCCGGTGGCCGAGCGTCTGATCACCTTCGCCAAGCGCGGTGACCTGGCTTCTCGCCGCCGTGTGATGCGTCAGCTCAACGACAAGTCCGTCGTGCACGAGCTGTTCACCGCCATTGCTCCGGCCATGGACGGCCGCGACGGTGGTTACACCCGTATCACCAAGATCGGTAACCGCAAGGGCGACAACGCCCCCATGGCCGTCATCGAGCTGGTCATGGAGCCCGTTGCTTCCAAGTCCACCGTTGCCGAGGCCGAGAAGGCCACCGAGAAGGCTGCTGCAGCCCCGGCTGCTCCGGTCGACACCCCGGCCGACACTACTGCCGAAGAGGTCAAGGCTCAGGAGATCCCCGCTGAAGAGCAGGCTCCCGAGACCCTTGAAGAGGCAGCTGAGGTCGCAGCCGAGAACCAGGATGCTGAGTTCGCGGGTTCGCACGCACCGTTGGAGTCCGGCGAAGCCCCCGTGGGCTTCTCCATCAAGGGCAACAAGAACTCCATGAAGTACCACGTTCCCGGCTCCCGCTGGTACTCCGGTACCACCGCCGAGATCTGGTTCGATTCCCCGGCCAACGCAGAGGCCGCTGGTTTCCAGCCGGCCGGTGGCGCTGCCGCTCAGAAGATCTCTGAGTAAGCACGTAGCTGCTTGATCGACGCCGCCGCAGGTAACCTGCGGCGGCGTCGTCGTTTTTCGGGAGGTTATGAACATGTCGGGTGAGTTGGTTCGTCTGCGGATCGATTTGGCCTACGACGGCGCTCCGTTCAGCGGGTGGGCGGCGCAGCCTTCCCTGCCCACGGTGCAGGGAGCGGTGGAGGCCGCGCTCGAGCTGGTGCTGCGCCATCCGTTGCGCACCGTGGTGGCCGGTCGCACGGATACGGGTGTGCATGCTCGCCGTCAGACCGTTCACGTGGATGTTCCGGTCGATGCGTGGGATACGGTGACGCGTGGCGCGGAGGTTGCCCCCGGGGCGGCTCTGGTGCGCAGGTTGAACGGTGCGCTCAATCGAGTGCTCGGTAAGGACCGGTCGGTTCTGGGTCTTCAACCAGCCCTCGGTGCCGTGGTGATTCACGACGCCGCTCTGGCACCCGCCGGTTTCGACGCTAGGTTCTCGGCGTTGTCGCGTAGCTATGCCTATCGCATCTCCGACGCCGCCAGCGGCCACGATCCGCTCACGCGTGGTTTTGCGTGGTGGGTCAATGAGGAGCTCGACGTCCCTGCCATGAATGCCGCAGTGACCGATCTACTGGGGCTGAACGACTTCCTGAGTTTCTGCAAGCCGCGGGAGGGCGCAACGACGATTCGCGAACTGCAATCCGCGTCGGTGGAACGGGATGCTTCGGGTCTTGTGACGGTGCGGCTGCAGGCGGACGCATTCTGCCACCACATGGTCCGCTCCGTGGTGGGCGCCGCAGCACGGGTGGGCCAGGGGCGCTACGAACAGGACTGGTTGGGGGAGCGGTTGGAGGCGCGCGTGCGCGACGCTCGCGTGTTGCTCGCACCCCCGCACGGGTTGGTTCTGGAATCCGTCGAGTACCCCGCGGATCACGAACTGGCCGCCCGTGCGGAACAGACTCGGGCCAAGCGTCCGGAGGACTGAACCCCTGGTTACCGACTGGTTGAACGCGTAGTCTCGGTAGAAGAGCACTCATCTTTGCGGCTCTGGATGACCCTCACGGGATTCTGACCGCGATAGGTGGGAGCGCGCCGTCGGCGGACGTCGTGTGTGTGGAAAAGCGGAGGATCCGTTAATTGGCGCGGATTTGAAGCTTCCGGTAACATTGATTGCTGTTGTGCGTGCCCGCCTCGGTCACGTGTACCCATAGCGGTTGCTCATGTTGCAGAGCGCAAGACCGATTGGTGCACCGGGTTGCGGGAGCGCGGATGCCGCCAGGCTCTCACCCTGGCCCCGAAGCACAGCGAAACAACCCGACACGGTCTCTCGTGTCATCAGTAGACAAACGAAGGCAGATCAACGTGCGTACGTACACTCCGAAGCCCGGTGACGTCCAGCGTCAGTGGCACGTCATCGACGCCACCGACGTAGTCCTGGGTCGTCTTGCCAGCCAGACCGCAACACTGCTGCGCGGGAAGCACAAGCCGACCTTCGCTCCCCACGTGGACATGGGCGATTTCGTCATCATCATCAACGCAGAAAAGGTCGCACTGACCGGCGCCAAGCTGGAACAGAAGCGTGCCTACCGCCACTCCGGTTACCCGGGCGGTCTCAAGTCCACCAACTACGCAGAGTTGCTGGAAAAGAACCCCACCCGTGCAGTGGAAAAGGCCATCAAGGGCATGCTGCCCAAGAACAAGCTGGCCGCTCAGCAGCTTTCCAAGCTGAAGGTCTACGCAGGCCCCGAGCACCCGCACTCGGCACAGCAGCCCAAGCCCTACGAATTCACCCAGGTCGCCCAGTAATTCGGGCCAACGAGAGCACAACAAGGAGAATCGTGGCTCAGAATACTGAAGAAGTAGAAGTTACCGAGATTGTCGAAGGTGCTGACGGCACCGAGGAGCTGAGCAGCTACACCTCGGAATCCACCGGCCCCGTCGAAGGTGGTGCCCCCGCTTCCGAGCGCGCACCCCTCACCGTTTCCGGTCAGGCTGTCGGCCGTCGCAAGCAGGCCATCGCCCGCGTGCGCCTGGTCCCCGGGTCCGGCAAGTGGATCGTCAACGGCCGCGAACTGGCCGAGTACTTCCCGAACAAGCTCCACCAGCAGGAAGTGAACGATCCATTCCGTCTGCTGGACCTCGAAGGCGCTTACGACGTGACCGCTCGCATCTCCGGTGGTGGCCCTTCGGGCCAGGCCGGTGCCATGCGTCTCGGCATCGCCCGTGCACTGAACGAGATCGACTTGGAGCACAACCGCCCGGCACTCAAGAAGGCCGGCTTCCTGACTCGTGACGCCCGCGTCATCGAGCGCAAGAAGGCAGGCCTCAAGAAGGCCCGCAAGGCTCCGCAGTACTCCAAGCGCTAATCCAGCGTTTACGAACCGGGTCCCGCATTTCGGTTTTGCCGAAGCGCGGGACCCGGCTTCGTTTAAGGCTTGGCTCCACAAGCGCTAAAACTACGCGCCCACACGTCGGACACGGCGTGGACCCGGGGTCCCTCACGTTGGCATCGTCCGACGTGCGGGGCTCGGCCGCGTTTAAAGTTCCTTTAGGGCCCTTGCAGGCATCTCATGTTTCGGTAGAGCCCTTGCGCAACTGTAGAAGGGTTCTAACGGCGCACAATGTGCGCGGCAAGGTTCTAATGGCACATATGGCGGTTTCGCGTCTCAAGTGGCCTAGCGCGTACGTGGTGGGGGAGCGGCGTCGGCGACTCGTGCCCGCGCAACCGGCCAACGCGACCCGAACAAGAAGCAAATGGGGCGTAAAATGGGACGCGGAGCACAGTGGCTCCGCACCCGAATCCACGAGAGGGCCCGGATGAGCACGCAAGCGGACCAGAACCAGAGCAAGACTTCGGCGAAGAAGGACCAGGACAAGAAGGCCGTCGCTGAGGAACTCGCCCAGGAAAAGGATGTCGTGACGAGCGAGATCGACCAGGAAGAGCACCACCGCATCTCCGTGGTCGAGGATTACGCGGCTGAGCTGGACGAGATTGCGGAACTCGGCCGCAAGCTCCACGACGATGCCGGACTGTCCCGCTCCGATGCGTGGAAGCGCGGCTACCCGTACGACGAGAAGATGAGCCGCAAGGAGTACGAGAAGACCAAGCGTGCTCTGCAGATCGAGCTCCTCAAACTTCAGCTCTGGATCAAGGAAACAGGTCAGAAGCTGCTGATCATTTTTGAAGGCCGCGATGCCGCGGGCAAGGGTGGTTCGATCAAGCGCTTCACCGAGCACCTCAACCCACGTGGTGCTCGCGTGGTGGCGCTCGAGAAGCCCACCGACATCGAGCAGACCCAGTGGTACTTCCAGCGTTACATCAAGCACCTGCCCTCCGGTGGCGAAATCGTGCTGATGGACCGTTCGTGGTACAACCGTGCCGGCGTGGAGCGCGTGATGGGTTACTGCACGTCGCAGCAGTATTACGAATTCATGCGTCAGGCCCCCGAGTTCGAGCGCATGCTGGTGAACTCAGACACCCACCTGATCAAGTTCTGGTTCTCGGTGACCCGTGCCGAGCAGTTGGCTCGTTTCCAGGCTCGTCGTACGGATCCCGTGCGTCAGTGGAAGCTGTCACCGACCGACGTGGCATCCCTGGACAAGTGGGATGACTACACGGAGGCCAAGGAAGCCATGTTCTTCTACACGGATACCGGAGACGCTCCCTGGACCGTGATCAAGTCCAACGACAAGAAGCGCGCCCGCCTGGAAGCCATGCGCCACGTCCTGTCCCAGTTCGACTACCCGAATAAGGACCACTCCGTAGTGGGCACGCCCGACCCCAAGATCGTGGGCGGTTCCAACGACGTCATGGACGACAACGGAGTCAACCCGGACGGGTTTCCGGTAGTCCGACCCGGCAACGACTAGTCGATGCGCTTCGCGGTTCTCGCGTGGCACGTCGTAGGATGACAGGCGATGTCTAGAATTTTTGGAACGGACGGCATTCGCGGACTCGCGAACGGCCTCCTCACAGCTGACCTTGCAATGGAGCTGTCTCAAGCAGCCGCGATCGTGTTGGGCCACGGGCACGCCAAGCCCGGCGTCCGACCTCGAGCCGTGGTCGCACGGGACGGTCGCGCGAGCGGCGAGTTCATCGGGGCGGCGGTCACCGCCGGTCTGGCGAGCTCCGGCGTGGACGTCTACGACGCCGGGGTGATTCCCACTCCGGCCACGGCGTACCTCGTGGCGGACATCGACGCCGATTTCGGTGTCATGATCTCCGCATCCCACAACCCCGCTCCGGACAACGGCATCAAGTTCCTTGCCCACGGGGGTAAGAAACTGCCGGACTCCATCGAGGACAAAATCCAGGAAGTCTACGAGAAGCGCGAGTTCCTGCGCCCCACGGGTGCTCAAGTCGGCCGCATCAACCGGCTCTCGGACGCCGAGGACCGCTACATCCTGCACCTGGTCGGCGCGATTCCGCAGCGTCTCGACGGTCTCACGGTGGTTCTGGACTGTGCCCACGGCGCGGCATCCGGTTCCTCGCCGGATGCCTTCCGCGACGCCGGTGCCAATATTCACGTGATCGGCGCCCAGCCGGACGGCCTCAACATCAATGACGGCGTGGGCTCCACCCACCTGGGGCCACTCAAGGAAGCGGTCATCAAGTACGGCGCGGATCTCGGCATCGCCCACGACGGCGACGCCGATCGCTGCCTGGCCGTGGACCACACCGGTACCGAGGTGGACGGCGACCAGATCATGTGCATCCTTGCAATGGCCATGAAGGACGCAGGCAAGCTCAACCAGGACACCCTGGTGGCCACGGTCATGAGCAACCTGGGTCTGCAGCTGGCACTCGAAGAGCAGGGCATCCGCCTGGAACGAGCAGCGGTGGGTGACCGGTACGTCCTGGAATCCATGGTCGCCAACGGTTACAACCTGGGTGGCGAGCAGTCGGGTCACGTGATCATGGCCGATTACGCCACGACCGGTGACGGTCTGCTGACCGGCCTGATGTTGGCTTCACGCGTTGCGCAGACCGGAATGCCGCTGTCCGAATTGGCTTCCGTCATGACCCGCATGCCACAGACGATGATCAATGTGGCCAACGTGGACAAGGCCGCTGCCAAGACTCACCCCGAGGTGCTCGCCGCAGTGGCGGAGACCGAGGAGCGCCTTGGCGGAGAAGGGCGTGTCCTATTGCGCCCGTCCGGTACCGAACCGGTGGTGCGCGTCATGGTCGAGGCCGCCAGTCACGAGCAGGCCCGACATGAAGCCGAGGCACTAGTGAAGATCGTGGAGCAGCACCTTCGCCTGAGCTGATCCGGTTCCGGTTCGCTTCTTTACTACTGAGGCCCCGCTTCCTTCTGGAAGCGGGGCCTCAGTAGTAGTCGGGATAGTTGGAAAGAATTACAGGGTCTTGGAACCGGGGCCGTCCACGGTGCCGCCCTTACCGGCGACCAGTGCGTCGCGGATTTCAGTGAGCAGCAGGGTGTTGGGATCGGCTTCCTCGGCGGCCGGGTCGATGCCGAGGCGACGGTTGCGAGCCTCGATCATCTTGTTCATCGGCAGGACGATGGCGAAGTAGACAGCGGCTGCGATCAGCAGGAAGTTGACGATGGCGGTCAGCAGGACACCGAACTTGATGTCGTTGCCGTTGAAGGTGACCAGCGCGAAATTGTCGAAGTTGGGAGAGCCCACAATGCCGGAGATGGCGGGCATGAGGACGGATTCAACCAGAGCGTTGACGATCTGGCCGAAGGCAGCGCCGATGATGACGGCGACGGCAAGGTCGAGGACATTGCCCTTCATGATGAATCCTTTGAAACCATTAAGCATGGCGATAGATTACCCAGACCGCTGGCCAACAGGAAACAAAAAAGAGCAAAGTTATCCAACATCACACTTAAATTAGAAAGCTACCTTGCTAATTCCCGCATTATTGGTATACGCACTAGTGACAAGTCATGAATTAGTCATCGAAAGGTATCAATTCTTTCGAAGTAGCACGCGTCTGGTCTTGTGATCTTGGTCCTTGGAAAGTATGAGTCGCGCCCGTCCCCGGGTAGGGCGAACATTCTGTTCCAAGTTGGGTTCGTTGATGCGTCGCCAGATATCCGTGGCCACTTCTACGGCCTCGGCGTCCGTGAGGTTGGCGTAGCGGTGGAAGTAGGACTGAGGATTCGCGAACGCTGAGCTGCGCAACGCCTGGAATCGCTCAACGTACCAGTGCTCGATGTCACTGGTGCGTGCGTCCACGTAAATACTGAAGTCGAAGAAGTCGCTCAGTGCCAAGGCCGCACGGTTTCCCGGGCTCAGCTTGGCGGGCGCGAGCACGTTCAGGCCTTCCACGATCACGACGTCGGGTTTGGTCACCACGATCTCCTCGTCCGGGAGGATGTCGTAGGTGGTGTGTGAGTATTTGGGCGCCCGCACCTCGGGTGCGCCGGATTTGATCTCGGACATGAAACGCAACAGCGCACGGCGATCGTAGGACTCCGGGAACCCCTTGCGATCCATGAGCCCGCGACGGACCAGCTCCGCATTCGGGTAGAGGAACCCGTCCGTGGTAACCAATTGGACGTTGGGGGTGGACGGCCAGCGCGAGAGCATTTCACGCAACAAGCGCGCAGTCGTCGATTTACCGGCCGCCACGGAACCCGCGATGCCAATGACGAAAGGGGTTCGTGCGTGATCCTCACCCAGGAAGGCGTTGGTCTCCGAGTTGAGGTGATTCGCGGAGGCGTCATAGAGCGTGAGCAAACGGGAAAGGGGGAGGTAGACCTCACGCACCTCATCCACATCCAGGCGGTCACCAAGACCGCGCAGGTTCTCGATTTCCTGCGCGGTAAGGGGCACGTCTATTTCGTGCGACAAGCGCGACCACGTCTGTCGGTCCAGCTCCACAAACGGGGATGCGCGATGAGTCAGTGACTGTGTGCTCATGTTCAGACCAGTCTATGGCCGGTGGTGTGGCAGGTAACAGCAGTGACGCGGGTGGTTTCCGGTAGAGTTCTCCGCATGTGTGGAATTGTGGGCTATGTAGGATCCCCGGACGTCAAAGCCGGTGGACACAACGCGTTGGACGTGATTCTCGAGGGTTTGCGTCGCCTCGAATACCGTGGATATGACTCCGCCGGCGTCGCTGTCATCGCGGACGGCAAAGTGGATTACCGCAAGAAGGCTGGCAAGCTGACCAACCTTCTGGCCGAGCTGGAGGCCGATCCGCTGCCGGATTCCCAGATCGGCATCGGTCATACCCGGTGGGCCACCCACGGTGGACCGTCGGACGTCAACGCGCACCCGCACGTGGTGGACGGCGGCAAGCTCGCCATGATCCACAACGGCATCATCGAGAACTTCAATGAAATCAAGCGTGAGCTGGCCGCCGAGGGCGAGACTTTCGTGTCCGAGACCGACACCGAGGTCGCCGCGGTGCTGTTGGCTCGCACCTACAACGCGCAGCCCGCCGACTCCAAGGACCTGACCGTGGCCATGCAGGACACGAGCCGTCGTCTGGAAGGCGCGTTCACCCTGCTGGCTGTGCATGCCGATCACCCGGACCGCGTGGTGGCATCCCGCCGTAACTCCCCGTTGGTCATCGGCCTGGGCGAGGGCGAGAACTTCCTGGGCTCTGACGTCTCCGGTTTCATCGACTACACCAAGAAGGCTGTGGAGATGGGGCAGGACCAAATCGTCACCATCACCGCCGATGACTACAAGATCGTGGACTTCAACGGCAACCCGGCGGAGGGTAAGCCCTTTGACATCAAATGGGATGCCGCCGCAGCGGAGAAGGACGGCTACCCGTCCTTCATGGAGAAGGAGATCCACGATCAGCCTTCCGCCGTGGAGCAGACCCTGTTGGGCCGCCTGGACGAGTCCGGTCGCTTGACCCTGGACGAAATCAAGATTGACGAAACCGTTCTGCGCTCGATCGACAAGATCGTGGTGATCGCCTGCGGCACGGCGTCCTACGCCGGTCAGGTCGCTCGTTACGCCATTGAGCACTGGTGCCGGATTCCCACCGAAGTGGAATTGGCCCACGAGTTCCGTTACCGCGACCCCATTGTCAATGAGAAGACCCTGGTCGTGGCCGTGTCCCAGTCCGGAGAGACCATGGATACCCTCATGGCCGTGCGGCACGCGCAGGAACAGGGCGCCAAGGTGGTTGCCATTTGCAACACCAACGGTTCCACGATTCCCCGCGAAGCGGACGCCGTGCTCTACACGCACGCCGGTCCCGAGATCGCAGTGGCCTCCACCAAGGCGTTCCTTGCGCAGATCACCGCGGCCTACTTGTTAGGGCTGTACCTGGCACAGCTGCGCGGCAACAAGTTCAAGGACGAGATCGCCACCATGCTGACCGAGCTGGAGGCCATGCCCGCCAAGATCCAGCGCGTGCTCGACGAGATCGAGGGCGACGTCAAGGATCTGGCACAGGCCATGAAGGACGCGTCGTCCGTGCTGTTCCTGGGCCGTCACGTGGGATTCCCCGTGGCCATGGAGGGTGCGCTCAAGCTCAAGGAGATTGCGTACATTCACGCCGAGGGCTTTGCCGCCGGTGAACTCAAGCACGGCCCCATCGCTCTGATCGATGAGGGCCAGCCCGTGTTCGTGATCGTTCCCTCTCCCAAGGGCCGCGATTCGCTGCACGCCAAGGTGGT
The DNA here is from genome assembly GCF_040980905.1 of Kocuria sp. CPCC 205235. NCBI lineage: Bacteria > Bacillati > Actinomycetota > Actinomycetes > Micrococcales > Micrococcaceae > Kocuria > Kocuria sp. CPCC 205235. The sequence continues at coordinate 131,896 of NZ_JAVKPR010000005.1, read as the reverse complement.
CTCCAACATTCAGGAGATCCGCGCTCGCGGTGCCGTGACGATCGTGATTGCGGAAGAAGGTGACGAGGCCGTCAAGGACTTCGCCAATCACATCTTCTACGTGCCCGAGGCACCCACGCTGCTCCAGCCGTTGCTGGCCACCGTGCCGTTGCAGATTTTCGCTGCGGAGCTTTCCACGGCCAAGGGCTACGACGTGGACCAGCCGCGTAACCTCGCCAAGTCCGTGACCGTCGAGTAAGACTCTCGTCCCACGCATCGCCGACGGCGGGTGCCCACCGAATTTTCGGTGGGCACCCGCCGTCGTTATTCGTGTCCGCACCCGCGGGTAGGCTGGCGGGCATGATCGTGGGAACGGGCGTGGACATCGTGGACGTGGAACGGTTCAAGAGGCAGCTGGAGCGGACGCCTCGGTTGCGGGAACGCTTGTTCGTGGAACACGAGCGCGACCTTTCCCTGAACTCGCTCGCCGCGCGGTTCGCCGTCAAGGAAGCCGCGGCCAAGGCGCTGCTGGCTCCGCCCGGAATGATCTGGCAGGACTGCTGGATCACCAATGACGAACACGGTGCGCCCCGTTTACACACCACGGGTACGGTGGCAGAAGTGGCCGAACGCCGGGGCGTGGAGTCGTGGCACGTGACGATTTCCCATGACGGCGGGATGGCCGTGGCATTCGTTGTGGCCGAAGGATCGGGAGGTCCCAGAAGTGATTGACGCATACACCGGCGCCAGCGTACGCGCTGCCGAACAACCCCTGCTCGATGCGGGGTACGGGGACATCCTGATGCGCCGAGCCGCACTGGGGCTGTCCCGGGTCTGCGAAACACATCTACGCCGCGCCAATCGCAAGGGCTTGCTGTCTGGCACCACAGCCATCATCCTGGTGGGCTCCGGCAACAACGGTGGAGACGGTTTATGGGCGGGATCGTTCCTACGCCGTGCGGGCGTGATGGTGACTGCAATTCTGACCGGGTCCAAGGCTCATCCGCAGGGGCTCAAGGCACTGCGCGCGCTGGGCGGATCCGTGGTTCGACTCGAAGGGCAGGACGAGGCAAGCGACCCGAATGCGGAGCCCGATGCATCGATCGCCGGATTTCACACCGTGGATCGTGGTCAGGCCCTGTCCAAACTGACGTCCGCGCACCTCGTGGTTGACGCCGTGCTCGGCACCGGCGCCTCGGGCGGCCTGCGGGGCGAGGTCGCTGCACTCGTTCAGGATTTCAACGCCTTTCAACGCACCAGCCCCACGGGTCCTCGCATCGTCGCGTGCGACGTGGTGTCCGGTGTGGATGCCGATACCGGGGAGGCTCCCGAGCCGGTGTTGAAGGCTCACGCCACCGTGACGTTCGGCGCGGCCAAGGTGGCCCACGTGGTGGCTCCGGGGGAGCAGGTCTCCGGTCAGCTGACGGTCATACCCATTGGGATTGAGGAGCGCTTGGAAGACCCCTCGGTCTTCCGGCTCGAAGCCAGGGACATTCTCAAGGCTTGGCCCCGTCCCACTCCCACGGACACCAAGTACACGCGCGGGGTGCTGGGTGTGGTGGCGGGTACCCCGAGTTATCCGGGTGCAGCCATCATGTCCACCAACGCCGCGGTGAACTCCGGCGCGGGCATGATTCGTTTCCTGGGTGACGCCACCACCCGCGGCATGGTGTTGGCCCAGAGCCCCGAGGTTGTGTGTTCGGACGATCAGCCCTGGGACGTGCACGTCCAGGCATGGCTGGCGGGACCCGGTGTCGCGGACGATGAAAGCCAATCCGCACGCGTTCAGGCCGTGATCGAGTCCCCGGAGCCCGCCGTTCTCGATGCCGGTGCCCTCACCCCAGCGGCACAGGCTGTCGCGGACGGGCGGCTCGGGGCTCAGAAGATTCTGACCCCGCATGCGGGGGAATTGGAGCAGGTCTTCGAATGGCTCAAAGGGTTCGGTGTCACGGATGATGCCCCGGACCGCGACCGCATCGAAGCAGCACCCGTTCATTGGGCACGCGAGGCGGCGCGGCTGACCGGTGCCACGGTTCTTCTCAAGGGCGCCACCACCATCATCGCGTCACCCGGCTCCGACGAGGACGGGGTCGAGCAAGTGTGCTTGAGCATCGGGCAAGCCAGTCCATGGCTGGCCACTGCGGGTTCGGGCGACACGCTCGCCGGAATTCTGGGCACCGTGGTGGCTCACGTGGCCGAGCACCCGGATGCCCTCCGCAACCTGGGCGCGTGGGCCCGCGAGGACGGCCGTTGGGCCGCCGCAGCCGCCCTCGGAGCCGGTGTGCACGCGCTCGCCTCGCGCGTGGACGGAGAGGGCCCGGTGCCTCCCACGGTGTTGGCGGCCAACGTGCGCAAGGTATTACGCACAACGCGACAGTAAGTACCCGCTATTCTTGGGTGTTGGCCAATGACGTCCCAACGCGCCCGCGCGTACGCAACGTCGTTCGCCATGACATCAATCTCTAGGAGACAACCCCATGGAAGTTTGGCCCGGTCACGCCTATCCGTTAGGCGCCACGTTCGACGGCACAGGCACCAATTTCGCCCTCTTCTCGGAAGTGGCCGAAAAAGTGGAGCTGTGCCTGTTCGACGAGGACGGCCAGGAAACCCGCGTGGACGTCACCGCCGTGGACAGCTACGTGTGGCACTGCTACCTCCCCCAGGTGCAGCCCGGTCAGCGCTACGGCTATCGCGTGCACGGCCCGTGGGATCCTTCCCAGGGTCTGCGCTGCAATCCCAACAAATTGTTGCTCGACCCTTATGCCAAGGCCGTCGAAGGCGGCATGGACTGGGACGAGTCCATGTTCTCTTACCACTTTGGCGATGAGGACTCCTACAACGATCAGGACTCCGCCGAGCACATGATGAAGGGCGTGGTGATCAACCCGTTCTTCGACTGGGAGGGTGACCGCACCCCGCACACCCCGTACCACAAGTCCGTGATCTACGAAGCCCACGTCAAGGGCCTGACCATGCAGCACCCGGACGTTCCGGATGAGCAGCGCGGCACGTACGCGGGCGTGGCACACCCCTCGGTCATCGAACACCTGCAGAAGCTCGGCGTGACCGCCATTGAGCTCATGCCCGTGCACCAGTTCGTGCAGGACTCCACGCTGTTGGATCAGGGTCTGCGTAACTACTGGGGTTACAACACCATTGCGTTCTTCGCCCCCCACAACGAGTACAGCTCGGCCTCTCACCTGGGCAGCCAGGTGCAGGAGTTCAAGGCCATGGTGCGCGCACTGCACCAGGCCGACATCGAAGTGATCCTGGACGTGGTCTACAACCACACCGCCGAGGGCAACCACATGGGTCCCACGCTGTCCATGAAGGGCATCGACAACAACGCGTACTACCGCACCGTTGACGACGACCACAAGTTCTACATGGACTACACCGGCACCGGTAACTCCTTGAACGTGCGCCACCCGCACTCGTTGCAGCTGATCATGGATTCGCTGCGTTACTGGGTGACCGAGATGCACGTGGACGGTTTCCGCTTCGACCTGGCCGCGACCCTGGCCCGTGAGTTCTACGATGTGGACAAGCTCTCCACGTTCTTCGAGCTCGTGCAGCAGGACCCGATTGTTTCGCAGGTCAAGCTCATTGCCGAGCCGTGGGACATCGGCCCCGGCGGCTACCAGGTGGGTAACTTCCCGCCGCAGTGGACCGAGTGGAACGGTAAGTACCGCGACACCGTGCGTGACTTCTGGCGCGGTGAGCCCGCAACCCTGGGCGAGTTCGCCTCCCGTATCACCGGTTCCGCGGATCTTTACGAGAACAGTGGCCGCCGTCCGTTCGCGTCCGTCAACTTTGTGACCGCTCACGATGGCTTCACACTGCGCGATCTCGTGTCCTACAACGAGAAGCACAACGATGCCAACGGCGAGGGCAACAATGACGGCGAGTCCCACAACCGTTCCTGGAATTGCGGTGAGGAGGGCCCCACGGACGATCCCAATGTCTTGGCCTTGCGCGCCCGCCAGCAGCGCAACTTCCTGACCACGTTGCTGTTGTCCCAGGGCACGCCCATGCTGCTGCACGGCGACGAGCTGGGCCGCACTCAGGACGGCAACAACAACACGTACTGTCAGGACAACGAGCTGTCATGGATCAACTGGGAGCGCATGGACGGCCCGTTGATCGAGTTCACCGCAGCGATCACGCACCTGCGCCAGAACCACCCCACGTTCCGCCGTTCGCAGTTCTTCGACGGTCGCCCCGTGGACATGGGTGAGCGCTCGGACGAAGATCCCATGCCGGACATTGCGTGGCTCAACGCTGACGGCACCCCCATGGTGCCGAAGGACTGGGACGAACCGCTGACCCGCTCCATGGGTATGTGGCTCAACGGTCAGGGCATTGCGGGCGAGGATATGCGCGGCCGCCAGATCGTGGACGTCAACTTCATCGTCTACTTCAACTCGGCTCCCGAGGAAGTAGAGTTCACGTTGCCCGCAGCCAACTACGGCGAGAAGTGGGAAGAGATCCTGGACACGGCCGGCGAGCACGGTGACGGCGAGATCCGTGATCACTCCACGCAGATCACGCTGGCCGGTAAGTCCACCGTGGTCCTGCGCGCGTGGGAAGCTCCCGAGGAAGAGCCGGACGCGTCCGTGGCCGCTTCGGTGGCCGCTTACGCCCAAGCACCCCAGGCTCAGTAGCAATTCGCAGAGTGAGCGCGCCCTGACCGAGGGCGCGCCGGACACAACCGCCGACGCCGCCCGGTACCGGGCGGCGTCGGCGGTTGCGTTAACGGTCGCGCACCGTGTCCACGACTCGTTCTCGCTCGTGGCGGAGTGGCTGGCATTGCGGGGCGTGAGCGACAAGACTGGAAGGGTGCTGACTCCCACCTCAACGTACCGGTTGCAAATCACCTCACAGCAGGACCTGTTCCGCGCGGCGGAACTCGTCCCGTACTTGAAGCGCCTGGGCGCGGATTGGGTCTATCTTTCGCCCATCCTGCGTGCCACGAGCGGCTCGGATCACGGTTACGACGTAACCGATCCGACCGAAATCGATCCCGAACGCGGGGGAGCGGATGGCCTGGCCGCGCTCTCGGCGGCCGCCCGAGACGCCGGAATGGGCGTGGTGGTGGACATCGTTCCCAATCACCAGGGTGTGGCCGTACCGCAGGAGAACCCGTGGTGGTGGTCGCTGCTCAAGGACGGCAAGAACAGCCCGCACGCTGATTCCTTCGACGTGGCTTGGGACGCAGGTCATGGCAAGCTCCTGATTCCGGTGCTCGGCGACGGCGATGACGAACTCGCCGCGCTGACCGTCGAGGACGGCGCCCTGCGTTATTACGAGAACGTGTACCCGCTGGCGGAGGGCAGCTATCAAGAGGGCGATTCGCCGCAGGAAGCGCACGCCAAGCAGAACTACGAACTGGTGAACTGGCGCCGCGGTGATTCGGAGCTGAATTACCGCCGGTTCTTCACGGTCACCACGCTGGCCGGCGTGCGCGTGGAAGACCAGAAGGTATTTGACGAGTCCCACGTGGAGGTGCGCCGCTGGTTCGACGAGAAGCTCGTGGACGGCCTGCGTATCGACCACCCGGACGGCGTGCGCGACCCCGAGGACTACCTCGAGAAGCTCGCGGATGTCACCGGCGGTGCCTGGACGACGGTCGAGAAGATCCTGGAACCCGGAGAGTCGCTGCCGCAGCAGTGGAAGACCGCGGGCACCACGGGCTACGACTCGCTCGGCTGGATCGACCGCGTGCTGACCAACCCGGAGGGCCACTACGAGTTGGCCTCCCTGGACACCAAGCTGCGCGAAGGCGACCCCGTGCGGTGGGAAGAACTGATCCACGACACCAAGCGCCGCATGGCCGATGTGGGTCTGGCCGCCGAGGTGCACCGACTGGTGCGCAACCTCCCCGAGAACTTCGGACATTCGGACGAACAGGCCTACGACGGCCTCGCGGAAATCCTCGCGAACTTCCCGGTGTACCGCACCTACTTGCCGTTCGGCGTCGACTATCAACGCGAAGCCGTGGCTGCCGCGAAGAAGGCCCGCCCGGAACTGAGCGCCGTGATCGACGATCTCGCCGCAGTGTTGGGTGACGCAGCGGCGTCGGTGGAGGAAATGACCGAGGTTGCAAAGCGTTTCCAGCAGACCTCCGGCATGATCATGGCCAAGGGCGTGGAGGACACCGCGTTCTACCGGTTCACCAAACTGACGTCCCTGACGGAAGTGGGCGGTGATCCCTCCGTGTTCTCACTGACACCAGCCGAATTCCACGAGCTGGCCGCGCAGCGGCAGCGGGAATCCCCGGACACCATGAATGCTCTGACCACGCACGACACCAAGCGCTCGGCCTCGGTCCGCGCTCGTATCACGGTGCTGTCCGAATCGGCCAAGGCCTGGTCCGAGGTGCTCGCCACCTTGTACTCGCGAGCCCGCGACGCGGGGATTTCCCTGCAGGACGGCCCGGCAATCAACCTTGTACTGCAGGCCATCGTGGGTGCGTGGCCGCTCGAGCGTGACCGTGCGATGGACTACGCGATGAAGGCCGTGCGTGAAGCTTCCGTGGCCACGGCGTGGGTGGATGGTGACGAGGAGTTCGAGAAGGAACTGACCCGCTTCATCGATTTCGTCTTCACCAACCCGCGAGCCAGGGGCATCGTGGAGGGTTTCGTGGAGCGCGCCACCGCCCCGGGCTGGTCCAACGGCATGGCGGCGACCGCCCTGCAGTTGACCCTGCCGGGCGTGCCGGACGTGTACCAGGGACAGGAGCTGTGGGAGCCGTCCCTGGTGGACCCGGACAACCGGCGTCCCGTGGACTTCGAAGTTCGCGATGAATTGCTCACCGCTCTGGACTCAGGACTTCCGGGTACTGACGGCGGCTCGCCGTCGGTGGACGAGACCGGTGCCGCCCGCATGCTGCTGACCTCCCGGGCGCTGCGACTGCGCCGTGAACACCCCGAGTTGTTCACCGGCTACGAACCGCTCAAGATCACTGGTGCCCTGGCCGATCACGCGTTGGGTTTCGACCGCGGAGGCGCGGCCACCGTGGTGACGCGCTTCCCCGTGGGTCTGACCAAGGCCGGCGGTTGGACGGACGAAACTGTGAACCTGAGCGACGGCGATTGGGAAGACATCCTGACCCGCCGCACCTTTACCTCGACCGGCGGCGTACAGCTCGCCGAACTCCTTGACATCTATCCCGTGGCGTTGCTGCGCCGAAAGGACCGCTGAGCATGACCAACGATCATCGTTTCGACGTGTGGGCACCCCACGCCCGCGAAGTCACCGTCCGCGTGGAGGGCGTCGACCACCCCATGGAGGGCTTGGCCGAGCGACCCGGGTGGTGGACGCTCGCGGAAGGTGAGCAGGCGGCGTCGGGAACCGTGCGTTACGGCTACTTGCTGACCAAGGTCTTCGACGAGGGCACGGACAAGGAACGCACCTCTGTCTCCGACGTGCTGCCGGATCCGCGCTCGCGGCGCCAGCCGCAGGGTGTGCACGATCTGTCCTGCACCTTTGATCCGGAGGAATTCCAGTGGAGCGACGCAGCCTGGCGGCCTCCGTTGCTCAAGGATTCCGTGCTGTACGAACTGCACCCGGGCACGTTCACACCCGAGGGCACGCTGGACTCGGCCATCGAGAAGCTCGACTACCTGGCGGACCTGGGCGTGGATTACGTAGAGCTCTTGCCGGTCAACGGCTTCAACGGCGACCACAACTGGGGCTATGACGGGGTGGCCTGGTACACCGTGGACGAATCCTACGGTGGCCCCGAGGCTTATCAGCGCTTCGTAGATGCCTGCCATGCCAAGGGAATCGGTGTGATCCAGGACGTGGTCTACAACCACCTGGGTCCCAGCGGTAACTATCTGCCGTTGTTCGCAGATTACTTCAAGCCTGGTGCCTCCAGCTGGGGTGACCTGATCAACCTGGACGACTGGGGCTCGGACGGGGTGCGCGAATACATCCTGGACAACGTGACCATGTGGCTGCGCGAGTATCACGTGGACGGATTCCGCCTGGATGCCGTGCACGCGCTCGCGGACACCCGCGCCAAGCACATCCTGCAGGAAATTGCCGAACGAGTGGCCGAAGAATCCGAGCGCACGGGTAAAGGCCAGTTCACGATTGCGGAATCAGACCTCAACGATCCGCGCATGATCATCCCCGCCGAGGAACACGGGCAGGGCATGGATGCTCAGTGGCTGGACGATGTGCACCACGCCGCTCACGTGGCCTTCACGGGGGAGAACCACGGGTACTACGGGGACTTCGATTCCCTGCACGCCCTGGAGAAGACCATGCACACCGCGTACTTCCACAACGGGACGTACTCCACGTTCCGCGGGCGTTCGCACGGTCGGGAAATCAACCCGTCCGAGGTGTCCCCGTGGCAGTTCGTCACGTTCCTGCAGAACCACGACCAGGTGGGCAATCGCGCGGCCGGTGACCGGATGAACCACACCATGAGCGTTGACCGTGCACTGTGCGCAGCCACATGGCTGATGACCCAGCCGTTCACGCCCATGCTATTCATGGGCGAGGAATTCGGCGCGAGCACACCGTGGCAGTTCTTCACGGCTCACCCCGAACCGGAGCTGGGTAAGGCTGTGGCCGAGGGCCGTAAGGCTGAGTTCGCGGCCATGGCATGGGACCACGCGTCCGTGCCGGATCCGCAGGACCCGCAGACCTTCGAGCGCTCCAAGCTCAAGTGGGACGAGGTGCACCAGGGCGATCACGAACGGATCTTCACCGCCTATCGCGACCTGATCGCGCTGCGCCGCAACACCCCCGAGCTGACCAACCAGGACTGGGCCACCATGGCCACCCAGGCCAATGACGACGAGCAGTGGTTCGTGTTCAAGCGCATGAGCGAACCCGAATCAGAGCACGGTGTGGTCACCGCGATCAACCTGTCCGACCAGGAACGCGAGCTGCCCCTCATGGGTGGTGACGCGCCCCAGGTGCTGTTTGCGAGCGGCGTCGAGCCCGGGCTGGACACCCCCGGAAAGGTCACGCTGGCGCCCAACACCGCTGCCGTGCTGCGCGTCTGAGCAGGGCTAAAGCCGCGGCGACCGGAATCGACGGATTCCTGGTTGTCGCGGCTTTGCTCTTGTCAGCTATACACCGAGTGTATAGATTTCGGACATGAACAACACTCTGACCCTCTTGGGCCTGATCGCGCGGGAACCGAGCTATGGGTACGACCTGAAATACGAGTACGACCGGTACTTCGGGTCGCAGAAACCACTGGCGTTCGGGCAGGTGTATGCCACGTTGGCGCGGATGATCCGGGACGAGTTGATTGAGATGCTCGGGGAGGAATCCGGCGCTGGGCCCGACCGCAAAAAGTATCAGATCACGGGTGCGGGGCAGCAGAAGGTCGAATCGTGGTTGTTCACCCCGCAGATGCCGGCGGCCACGTTGCAGAGCGATCTGTTCGCCAAGATCGTGGTGGCGTTATTGATTGGCGACGACGCTCGGCGACTTCTCGAGCTGCAGCGCCAGGAACACATGAGTCGGATGCGAGACATGACTCGGCTCAAGCGAGAAGGTGACCTGCTGCAGGTCCTGATGTGCGATCACGGGTTATTCCACATCGAGGCGGATCTGCGGTGGATCGAATTGACCGAAGCCCGATTGGATCAGCTCAAGACCACGCTGGTGCAGTCATGAACAACTTGTCTGCTCCCGTGTTGGAGGTGCAGGGAGTTCACAAATCATTCGGAGCAACCCCTGCGTTGCGGGGCATCGATCTGAGTGTCTCGCGCGGAGAGGTGCTCGCCGTGATGGGGCCCTCGGGGTCGGGCAAATCGACGTTGCTGCACTGCATGGCGGGAGTCTTTACGCCTGACATCGGCGCCATTACGTACCGCCCCGATGCTTCGGATGCGCGATCGGTGGGGATCAACGAGCTGGGCGAGACAGAGCGTTCTCGGTTGAGGCTTGAGGATTTCGGTTTCGTATTCCAGTACGGACAATTGCTGCCCGAGCTCACCGCGTTGGATAACGTGGCGCTTCCGCTGTTGATGCTTGGCGTCCGACGGAAAGAAGGGTTGGAACGGGCATCAGTATTTCTCGAGAAGCTCGGCATCTCGGATCTGGGTGACTCGCGCGTGGAAGGTCTCTCCGGTGGTCAGGCTCAACGGGTCGCGGTATCCAGGGCTCTGGTTACCGAACCTGCGATTTTATTCGCGGACGAGCCTACGGGTTCATTGGATTCGTTGACTTCCGAAACTGTGCTGACGCTCATGCTTGAGCTCGTGCAGTCATCCGGAACCACCCTGGTGAAGATCACTCATGATCCTCGGGTTGCGGCCTATGCGGACCGCGATGTCGTGGTGCGCGACGGCCGAATCGGTGACCGGTGATGTTCGCCAGCGCTCGGTCCGTGCTGCACCTGACGTTGTTGAGCGCGCGATTCTCGGTTGGGCGGTTGGTTGGCATCACTGTGGGCGTTGCCTTGGGAACCGCTCTGATTCTGTTGCTGGCCGGCGCCGCACAGGGGCTGAATGAAAGGGACCACAGGGCCGCGTGGCTTCGAGAAGAGGGCAGGCCAGCATTCGAGGTGCCGCTTGCCGAGGACGGGGTGTCCACGGCGGGCGATCCCATCCCCATTCCGCTGACCTCTGATTCGATTCTGGTTGACCGAGTCGACGACGTATTCCGGGACCGGATCATCCAGCACCGCGCGGTGGCGGCCACGCCTGATTCCACGGTCGAGATCCCGGGGTGGGTACGGCGCCTGAGCCGGGGACGTACTACGCCTCACCCGCCATGCATGAGTTGATCCAGTCGACCGATCGAGATCAGCTGGGTGACCGGTACGGCAGGTACGCCGGTGCTATAAGCGAGTCGGCACTGGCGGGACCGGACTCCCTGGTGATCGTGTCCGGGGTGTCGGAGAGTGAGCTCAGGGGTCCGTCCTCCGCGACGGCCATGGTCTCAGAGTTCACGGATCAGCCGTACGGCGGCAGCGCCACCGCGTACCGGACGCTGATCGTCATGGGAGCCATTGCGGTGCTCTTTCCCGTCTTGCTTCTCATCAATATCAGCACGCAGTGGGGTGCGACGGTTCGATCCGAACGGTTGGGGGTGCTGCGGCTCATGGGTGCAGCGCCGCGAGTTATTCTTTCAGTTGCCGCTGCGGAGGCGTTCGTGACCTCACTGGCGGGGGCATTGATCGGTTTGGTGCTGGCCAGCATGCTTCGACCGGTGGCGACCTCCCTTGAGGTGGGGGGAATCGCGACTGTTCCTGGATGACCTGGCACTGAGCGGGTGGGTGTCAGCGGGCATCGTGACCTTGGTGGTTGTGCTCGCGACATTTCTGGCGGCTGTGCAGGCAAACAGGCTGCACACGGAGGCATCCGGGGTGAAATCACTCGTACAAGAACGCCGCGTGACAGCCAAACGTGTCATTCCCTTGATGGCAGGGTTGCTGCTCATGGCGGTGTCGCGAGTCTTGCCTGAGTTACAGGACGGAGCGGGTCTTCTCCTCGCATCCACTGCGCAGATCCTTGGATTCCTCATGACGGCCGCGGGCGTCACACTGATCGGCCCGTGGTTGGTTCAGGTAGTCAGTCGAAGTTATGTGAAACGAGCACAGAATCCCGCAGCGGTGATCGCCGGCCAACGCATGGCGCTGAACCCGGGGAATGCCTATCGAGCTGTCTCGGGACTGGTGATTGCGGTGTTTGCAGTCTCGGTGTTCTCTGGAGTGGCGTCGTCTGTGAACTCGCCCCAAGCGCCGTCGGCCGTCGTGGGCGTCCTGCCGCCGGACAGTGTCTATGCGTTCCTGGGCAGCGAATCGTCACCGGAGGATGTTCGGCAGGAAGCTGAGCGAGCGCGGGGCATGGAGGGAATCGAGTCCTCGGTGATTGCCTACGGCACTGCCAGTTATGGTTCGCCCGAGGCCGCCCCGGAGTTGTTCATTCCAACGGCTCAACTGCGAGACCTCGGACTTGAAGGCGCATCGGAGACGGAACTAGCAGCAGTGAGCGGCAACTTCTTAAGTACCTGGAACGGTGTGCCGATGACTCCTCAACCGGCTCCTGAACATTTGAGGGACGAATTGGTCCCGTTTGCAGTGGTGTTGGGAACGGATGGCTCTGCGGCGTCCCTTGATCGAGCTCGGACCTATCTGTCGGCACTGGATGTCGCGGAGACACCTCCCATGTCACGCAGCGATGCCTCCGCCACGTGGAGTACCCGTCTGATTGCCACGTTGACCGTCTTAGCGAACCTGGGGATGTTCGTGGCCGTAGTGATTGCCGGCCTGGCACTGGCGGTCTCCACGGCGGCGTCGATCCTGGAACGTAAACGGGTGTTCGGCTTGCTCCGCCTCATGGGCATGCCCATGTCCCTATTGCGGGGCATTGTGGTCAGGGAAGCGGTCCTGCCCTTGATGACTGCGGTCATCGTGGCCGCCGGCCTCGGTTACCTGATGGCGGCACTCATGCTCAACGGCCTGGACGGCACGCGGTCGGTTTCCTGGCCGGACGGGTCATACTTCCTGACTCTCGGCGTGAGCGCGGCGCTCGCCGTTGGCGCCGTTGTCGTGGCGTGTGGGTTGCTTAGGCAGCACAGGAACGTGGTGCTGACGCGATTCGAGTGACAGTCACAGAAAGTGGGGGCGATGCCTCTCAGTTCCAGACGAAACCAGGCTGAGAAGAAAGTCTGTTTTCTGCAGCCAACTTGGCCAATCGAAGAGAGCCATCCAGCGGATCGCCGTGAGGCGGTCCAACGACAGCATCTGTTGTGATCCGTTCTAGTTCTCCAATGAACGAGGACCTGAGGGTGTCGCAGACGTTGGCGAGCCCGCCCGTCAGGACCACGTGGTGCGGAGTGATGTCAGAAAGGGCTGCAGTTGCGCTTCGGGCAGCTTCACGTCCTGCGGCTCGGAGGATTTCTGTGGAGGCTGGATCACCCTGCCTGGCCAGGTCAACCACGTCGCGGGCAAATTCGGCAAGAAGCCCGGCACGGTCGTCTCGAGTGTAGAACTGAGACGGCCAAGTGCTAGGCGGGCCGAGGCGTCGTACTCCAGCTGCGAGCAAAGTTTGTCCGGAGGTGACGAATCCATCGTGGGATTGAAGCGCTAGTTCAAGACCTTGGCGTCCGATCCATGCCCCGCCACCCCGGTCACCCAATAGATGACCCCAACCGTCGGCACGTTTCCAGGGCAGAGCTTCTGTGCCCTTTTCGGTAGGGCCGGGGTGTCCGATCGCTATGGCTCCTGTGCCAAGGGCGACCATTGCGCCGCCTTGGCCGGCCAGTGCACCCAGATGAGCTGTGACAGCGTCGATGGCTAACACAGCTGGCGCACCTGTGATCCGAACGCACTCTCGGGCCAGACTGGGTGGGTCATCGACCAGAGAGGCCAGACCGCTGGCGCCAATAGCCAATCCACTGATCTCTGCGCTTTCCTCGGGCCAGGTCTCTTTAGCGAGCGTAAGCAACTCAGCGACAAGGCTAGGGACGCTGCTTCCGCGGGGTCCGATGTGCAGTCGAGGCCCGGTTAATTCCCGACGGCGATCATCAGTTGTATTCATCAGCCCTACGCGGCTGCCCGATCCGCCGATGTCAATTCCGATGACCGATTCTGAGGCCTTCAAGAACCGTCACGTCCCTCGGAAATATCGCCATCTGTGTGCGCTGCGAGGAGTGCACCCTTGACCGATTGGCCATTCTCTCTCAGGAGATCCAGCGCGTTCTTCACAGTAACGTCCGCCAAAGCAACTACGATCGCGGCCTTGAGGTCGCCATCTGTCTGGTCCAAGAGTTTTCGGGCTGATGCATCGTTGATATCTGCAGCCTCACCGAGAATCCGTATCGTTCTATCTCTGAGTTTCTGGTTGGTGGCCACCACGGACACCATTAGGTTCTGCCAGGTCCTGCCGATGGCAACCATGAGTGAAGTGGAGAACGCGTTGAGCACGAGTTTCTGCGCCGTACCCGCTTTCAGACGTGTGGAACCAGTAACCACTTCGGCACCGGTATCCAATGCCAGAAAGTGATCCGCCAAGTCGGACAGGGGACTGAGGGGATTGTTGGCGATCAGCACAGTCTCGGCTCCAGTGCGCCGGGCCGCCTCCAGGGCCCCTCGGACGTACGGAGTCGAGCCGCTGGCCGTCAAGCCTATGGCCACGTCATCTTTCGAGAGGTTTGCAGCAGCTGCCCGTCCGTCCTCGACGGAGTCCTCGGCGTTCTCGACCGCGCTCATCAGGGCAGGTGGGCCACCTGCGATATGGCCGACTACACGACCCGGTTCCAAGTTGAACGTAGGCAGTAATTCACTTGCATCAAGTACACCGAGGCGTCCTGAGGTACCAGCACCGAAATAGTGGATGGTGCCTCCACCTTGGAGTCGTTCGGCAGCCACATCGACCACTCTTGCAAGGTCTGGCAGAACGGGAGTCACGGCCTCCAGCGCCACTAGATCTTGGCCATGGAGAACTCGTAGTACTTCCAGCGTGGTGAGTTCATCCAAGTTCTGGCTCAGGGGGTTACGACGCTCCGTGGGAGGCAACCACGTTGGGCCTTTGCCAAAAGCGCCATCCTCATCGTTCTGGGGTATATGGGATCGGCTCATCACTGCCTTTCGTAACGGGGGATCAAGACGTGGTCACTGTATTGGTGTTCCGGCGCTCGCCAGCCGGGTGGCGTAGTGACAACAATCCGCCCACTACAAGGGTGATGACCACGCCCAGCAATGGGTACCACTGCCATGCCACCCAAACCTCACCTGTCACGTACTTCTCCATGATGAAGAAGTACGCATTTGTCGCCACAGCGGCCACGAAGGCGATATTGGCGTCGAGCGCGCGGGCCCGTGAGTTGACGATGCCGAACACGAATGCACCGAGCAGGCCACCGTAGGTGATCCCGGCAACGCCCAGGGCCAGAATGACGATATTGCCTTCATCCGATTGGAAGACAGTTGCGGGAAGAATGAACGCCAAGCCCCAGCCAACGGTGGCCCAGCGGCCAACTACTAGTCCTTGCTGATCGGTCAATGGAGTCTTTCGGAACCGAGCCACTACATCGGTGACCGTCGATGAAGCGAGCGCCGACAGGGAAGACGACAAAGTCGACATCGCGGCAGCGAGTATGCCTGCCAACAACAGGCCTGAGATTCCTTGAGGAAGGCCCTCGATAATGAACTTCGGGAAAATCTCGTCATCGCGGGTCAGCCCCATCGAGGCGGGAGAGGCGTGGTTGTAGTAGCCCCAGAGAGCCAGGCCGACCAGGAGGAACACTGCGAACTGGAAGAAGACCACGACGCCGGACCAAATCAGTGCCTTCTGAGCCTCCACCTTGGAACGACAGGCCAATAGTCGCTGGACGATCAACTGGTCAGCGCCATGAGACGCCATAGCGAATACGGCACCGCCAAAGAATGATGCAATGAACGAAGTGTCCGCAGAAATCGGGTTTCCTTCGAAAACAAACATTGTGAATTTGTCGGCACTGACGGCGTCAGAGATCCAACCTGAGCCAGTGACCGACGTGATCACAATAATTGTCAAGATGCCGCCAGCCACGTACAAGAGCATCTGAGCCACATCGACCCAGACCACGGCCCTGATTCCTCCGATGAAGGTGTACAAAATGGTGACGACGGACAGCACGACAATGATCGTGAAGTAGTTGGTGTGGAGGCCCATGCCGTCCAGGATGATCTTGAGCGGGATGGCAGCAGCAAGTACGCGGATACCATCTGCCAATAATCTAGTGAAAAGAAACGTCACGCCAGCCGTAGTTTGAGTGCTCCGACCGAATCTCTTGCCGAGGTAGGCGTATGCGGTCACCATTTCACCGTCGTAGTACCTGGGCAACATTAGGAACGCGACGACTACTCGCCCGAGTATGTAGCCCAGACCGAGTTGTAGGTACGAAATATCGCCCAGGTAGCTCATTACAGGAATACCGATCACTGTCAGAGCGCTGGTTTCTGTCGCGACTACCGATAGGCACACTGCCCACCAGGGAATGTTTCGGCCGCCCAGGAAATAGTCCTTAGATCCAGACTGCCGGCCACTGAGCCGCAACCCCAGCCAGGCCGTGGCGACCAGATACAGGACGATCACCAGTAGATCGAGGGTGTGCATGGTGCGTCTCCTTAGTACTAAAAACTGCTAGATCAAGACGTTCAGTCGTTTGGGTGGATCCTTGAACGGATTAGGTAATCGGAGTGGTCCGCTTCCTGGGGACAGTCGTCCCGCTATGGATGTTTCTTCCGCCCCGGTGGCGCTTGGCAGAGAGCCGGGCAACCCGTGCCAGCTCAACCATCCGAGGAGTGCCATGAGACAAGACTCTTTGGCCGCCTCCGGCAGTCCAAAGGTTTCCTCGGTGCTCATCACGGGGATGCCAGTTCCTTTGGCTGTGCGGAGCTCTATTGACAGTGCTGTCATCAGGGCCGGGTTACGAGTGCCTCCGCCCGATGCGATCACCTCAACCACTCCTTGGCGGATGCATTCCTGCGCGACTGTGCGTGCAGTGAGGCTAGTGAGTGTGGCAATGACATCCATGTCGGTGACCGAGATCTGCTGCGGGAAAGACGCGCGGTATTGAGCCAGATGCCGGTCCAGGTATGCGGCGTTGAAGAGTTCTTTTCCCGTGGACTTGGGAGCTGGCTGCGCATAGTACGGATCGCTCAACAACTGATTGAGCAACGCGGGAATGACCTTTCCTTGCAATGCGTAACTCCCGTCCCAGTCATAGCCACGTGAATTCCCGGAGATTCTTCTCGCCATGATGTCTAGGAGCGCATTCGCAGGGCCAGTGTCATAGGCGATCGTGTCTGAGTGAGGCGAGACCACAGTGATGTTGGCAATGCCACCTAGATTAAGCATCGCGGTGGGCACGTTTCGGTCGGCCAAGAGCAACTGATCCATCGTGCTGACTAGGGGCGCACCTTGTCCGCCCTCGGCCACGTCCCTTGCGCGGACATCCGAGAGCACAGGAAATCCGCAACATTGAGCGATCCAGGCGGGTTGCCCCACTTGCAGCGTGGACATGACCTTTCCAGCAATCACGTCGTGGCGGATCGTCTGCCCATGGAACACCGCCAACTCGCACCGAACCCCCGTGTCATACGTGAGCTGCTGAAGTGCTTCGGCAGAAGCCTGACCTAACCGCGCATCAACGCTGCTGACCAAAGACACTGGTACGGGTGCCCCGCTAATGAGAAGGAGGATGTCGTTCGCGAGATCGGGGTCGAAATCGAATTCTTGGTACGCAAGTAATCGCATGTCCAATGTCGAACTGTCCGTGATGCTAACCGACATGTCGACAAGAGCGACGTCCAGGCCATCAGCGGATGTGCCGGTCATGATGCCAGCGATGATCATGATCGTGCAGCCTTTCTGGCCATGGGAATCGCCAGTTCGGTGTGGATTTTGTACCGGTCGCCTCGATACACGGAACGGACGAATTCCACAGGATTGCCGTCGGATCCCCACGACACTCGTTCGAACAGAAGGGCCGGTAACTGCGGAGCTACTTCAAGTTTTGAAGCCTCGTTCTCCTGGAGAACAGTGGGTTCGATGGTCTGGGTGCTTCGAGTCATCGAGATGCCGCACCGGTCACTCAACAGCGCGTAGAACGAGTGGTTCTCGAGGTCTTGGGTCGTCAACTCGGGGATCAGGGTCCGAGGCACTGTGAGTTCTTCAAGCGCAATGGGTTCATCATCAGCCAGACGAAGCCTGGTGATGTGGAAAACTTCGGCCGATGCTGCGATGCCCAATCGCCGGGAAATCCTTGTCCCTGCTGGGACGATTTCGAAATCGACGGTGCGTGAACCTGGACGAAGTCCTCGAGCATTCATGTCTTCGGTGAATGAATTCGCGACGAGTGATTGATCGAGCTTCGGACTGAGCGCGAAAACTCCGGAACCATGGCGACGACGCACAACCCCTTGGGCCACCAGCTCGTCGATGGCGCGCCTGAGAGTCATTCGTGACACGCTCATTTCCCCAGCGAGTTCGCGCTCGGGCGGAAATGGTTCACCGGGGGACATGGACTCGAGTCGGTCCAAAAGGTGATCGCGTACCGCGTGGAATTTGGTCACATCTCCATTGAGACACAGAGCACATTCATAAACAAGACCAATGGTCTAGTTTTTGACAGCGCTTGGGGCATTCCGTTCACCACCCCGAGCAGTGGCACACTAGTCCCCATGCTGACTTTCGGTGATGACACAGTCTGGACCGCGGCCGAGGACCGCTACGACACCATGCCGTATCGGCGGGTGGGGAATTCGGGGCTGAAGTTGCCCGCGCTGTCCCTGGGGCTGTGGCACAACTTTGGCGATGACACCGCGCTGGCCAACATGCGCGCCACCCTGCGTAAGGCGTTCGACCTGGGCATCACGCACTTCGATCTGGCCAATAATTACGGTCCACCCGCGGGTTCAGCCGAGTTGAATTTCGGGCGCATCCTCCGCGAGGACTTCGCCCGGTACCGCCAGGAACTCATCATCTCCACCAAGGCCGGCTGGCAGATGTGGCCGGGCCCGTACGGGGGAGTGGGCGGCTCGCGGAAGTACCTGCTGGACTCCATCGACCAGTCCCTGGAACGCATGGGTCTGGACCGGGTGGACATCTTCTACCACCACCGCCCGGACGCCGACACTCCGCTCGAAGAGACCATGGGCGCCTTGGACCACATCGTGCGTTCTGGTCGGGCCACCTACGTGGGCATCTCGTCCTACAGCGCGGACCTCACGCTGGCGGCGCAGAAGATCATGAAGGAGCTGGGCACCCCGCTGCTCATCCACCAGCCCTCGTACTCCATGCTCAACCGCTGGATCGAACAGCCCAACGAGCACGCGGATGGCAAGAACCTGCTCGCCGCCCTCACCGAGGCAGGCATGGGGTCCATCAGCTTCTCCCCGTTGGCCCAGGGCATGCTCACCAATAAATATCTGGGCGGTGTCCCGGAAGAATCTCGCGCGGCTGCGGGCAAGTCCCTCAACCCGGAATGGTTGACCGACAACACCCTGGTGCAGGTCAAGGAACTGAACTCGATGGCCGAGGACCGCGGTCAGACGCTGGCTCAGATGGCCATTGCATGGGTTCTGCGCCCGCAGGCCGAAGGTCAGGTCACCACGGCGCTCGTGGGGGCGTCGTCCCCGGAACAGATCACTGATTCCGCGGCGGCCATTCAGAACCTGGACTTCTCTGACGCTGAACTCGAACGCATCGACTCTCTGGTCACGGATGCCGACATCAACATCTGGGGCGCGGCAACGGACTCCAAGCACGCATGAGCACCACACAGTACCTGGCCCTGCTCGGCCTGTGGATCGCGGGCATCGTCTCGCCCGGCCCGGACATTCTGGTCATCCTCCGCAACGCGTTCCTGTCATCGCGCGGCAAGGCCATGCTCACGGCACTAGGCGTGATGATCGGCAACATCATCTGGATCACCCTCTCGCTCACCGGCGTCACGGTGGTGATCAACCAGAACGAGGTCCTCAAGCTGACCATCCAGATCGCGGGTGCACTGTTCCTCGCGTGGATGGGCTACGGCTCCATTCGCTCGGCGCTCGCGGCCAAGGCGAATTCACGACGTCGTTCGGAGACTACCCACGCGAGCCCGACGGGCGGTGCCGTACCCGGCTCGAGTGAGGCGGCGCCGTCGCCGGCCACCGTGGAGGCCGCCGAGCAAATTCCCGAACCCGCGCCCAGCGCGCACGGCGGGGGGATCCTGGGTACCAAGAACCTGACCGGGTTCAGAGCGGTGGTGCAGGGCATCATCACGAATCTCTCCAATGCCAAGGCCATCGTGTTCTTCATCGCGTTGTTCGCCTCGGTGGTTCCGGCGAATGCGCTGTGGTGGGAATCAATGCTCGTGGCCGTGCTGTTGTTCGTGGTGGGGCTGGCGTGGTTCTGCGCCGTTGCGTGGTTCGGATCCGTGCCGGCACTGGCCGCAAGGTTCCAAGCCCACTCCGTGGGCGTGGAACTGATCGCCGGGGTGGTCTTCCTGGCCGTCTCCGTGCTGCTGCTCGTGGAGGCTGCGCTGTCCTGGTAAGCCCCAGGCATGACTGTCCGCAACGGTACGTTAACCGCTCCGTTGCTTGACTAGACTGTGGAGTTGGTTCTGTGCGGCGCGGCACTGCGGTGGTCAGCCATCCGTGTGTCGGCGCGGGTCTGCACAATGACCACTGACTACTTGATTCCCCGAGGAGAACCGTGTCCGAACACCCCATTCGCGTGGCCATTGCAGGTGTGGGCAACTGTGCCACATCGCTCATTCAGGGCGTGCACTTCTACCGCGACGCCGACCCCTCCGAGGCCGTCCCCGGCCTGATGCACGTGCAGTTCGGTGCTTACCACGTGCGTGATGTCGAATTCGTGGCGGCCTTCGACGTGGACGCGGCCAAGGTGGGCCGGGACCTCTCCGACGCGATCCTGGCATCCGAGAACAACACCATGAAGATCGCGGACGTCCCCAACCTGGGCGTGACCGTGCAGCGCGGCCCCACCCTGGATGGCCTGGGCGAGTACTACCGCGAAATGATCACCGAGTCGGATGCAGAACCGGTGGACGTCGCTCAGGCGCTGCGTGACGCCAAGGTGGACGTGCTCGTCTCCTACTTGCCCGTGGGCTCCGAGGACGCTGACCGGTACTACGCGCAGGCCGCCATCGACGCCGGCGTAGCCTTCGTCAACGCACTGCCCGTGTTCATTGCGGGCACCGAGGAGTGGGCACAGAAGTTCCGCGACGCCGGTGTTCCCATCGTGGGCGACGACATCAAGTCTCAGGTGGGCGCCACCATCACCCACCGCGTGCTGGCCAAATTGCTCGAGGACCGCGGCTACGTGCTGGACCGCACCTACCAGCTCAACGTGGGCGGCAACATGGACTTCAAGAACATGTTGGAGCGCTCCCGTTTGGAGTCCAAGAAGATCTCCAAGACCCAGGCCGTGACCTCCAACGTGCCGCACGAGATGCGCGCGAAAGACGTTCACATCGGCCCCTCGGACTACGTGGGCTGGCTGGACGACCGCAAGTTCGCGTTCGTGCGCCTCGAAGGTCACGGCTTCGGCAATGCACCCATCTCCTTGGAGTACAAGCTCGAGGTGTGGGACTCCCCGAACTCCGCCGGCGTGATCATCGACGCCATCCGCGCGGCCAAGATCGGCCTGGACCGCGGCATCGGCGGCCCGCTGACCTCGGCGTCCTCGTACTTCATGAAGTCCCCGCCCGAGCAGTTCGATGACGACACCGCTCGCGAGAACGTCGAGAAGTTCATCCGCGGCGAGATCGAGCGCTAAACACGTCTTTCAACCGACGGCGGCGCCCGGTACCGAAGCATTTCGGTACCGGGCGCCGCCGATTCAGTGGGTACCTGAGATCCGAAGCATCCCCGCGCCACTCTTACCCCAGCAGAATGCTCAGAATCTCAGGTTGCAGATCTATCGCCGGTCCTGCCCCGCCAAACCGGCGCGGGAAATGATGTAGTCGACCAGCGGATTGTAGAGGTGCGGGGCCACGTTGTCGTCCAGGGGAACGGTGACCTCCACGTCACCCTGGGCCTCGGCCACGAAGATACCGGGGTCGTTGCAGTCGCCCATGGCGATGGTGCGTAGTTTGGCCCGCGAACCCGCGTAACCGGCCATGCCGTGGTCGGAAACGACAAGGTCCGGCTGCTCGCGACCCTCTGCGGCCAACTGCTCCAGAACCAGTTTCATAGGCTCGGGGGAGTGTGTGTGTCGCAGACCGCCGTACTGCTCGACCATCACGACATCCTCTACCTGCCGCACGTCACCGTCCTCGAACGGGATGGCACCGTCCACCCGCAGCACACGGGCACCGGACTTGCGGGCAACTCGGGCGAGCCGGGCGTAGACGGGTGCGAGCCCGGCGGGGTGTGCCGTGGCGAACAACAAGCGTTTGCGGCCCTTGACGGCCTCACTGAAAACATCCGCGTACTTGTCGAGCGCGGCAATGCACAGGTTGGCGGAAATGGAGTCCTGGCCCTCCGTGTACTTGGGGTCCTCATTGATGCCTACGCGATCACGCATGAGCTTGAACACGGACTTGTAGGTCCAGTCCTTGGTCTGTTTGACGCCCATGTGCTGGTGCTGGTCGCCATCCAGGAAACCCTGGATGTTACGGAGGTTGGCTTCACGGGGGGTCGCTACGGCGCCGGTGATCCGGGATCGATCCAGATACCTGGCCAACGATTCACGGCTGAGATACGCGGTGGTCACACTCTCGAGTCTAGGTGTTAACGGGCTCGGCCGCGCAGCGTGTGTAAGCCACCTCATGTTGGGCGGCCACATGGTCCCATGTGAGTTCGCGCGCCCGCTCCGCCGCAGCCTGGGACATGGCCCGCCAGTGCTCAGGGTTCGACGCCGCTCGGTACAGCGCCTCCGCCCACGGTTCCGGGGTGCGCCCGGGCACCAACCATCCGGTGCGATGGTCCTCCACTGCGTAGCGCAGCCCGTCCACGTCGGTGGCCAGAACCGGCGTTCCGCATGCCTGGGCCTCCAGAGCCACCAGACCGAAGGTCTCGGACGAGGACGGCATGGCCACCGCATCCACGGAACGCATCAACTCGGCCAGTTCGGATGACGGCATGGAGCCTTGGAACTCGATGACGTCCGCCACGTCGTATTCGGCGACCAACCGATGCAACGCCGCCAGAAAATCTGGGGAGCCCACCCCCGCAAGGATCAGCCTGATCGCGCAGTCGGGGTGCTCGTGGCGCAACAGTCCCATGGCGGCCACCAGAATCTGCGGACCCTTGAGTGGCTGCATGCGACCCGCGCACAACACGGTGAACGGCCGCCCCGCCGCACGGGCAGAAGAAGACGGAGCAATCGAGGCGATCGACGTGACGGAAGGCTCACCGGAATCATCAGCGGAGGCGGTCTGCGCTCTTGGGTAGAAGATTTCCGGATCCACCCCCGGAGGAATCACACGAATCCGGTCCCGGGAGGCCCCGTAGAGCTCCACCATGTGATCGGCCTCGGCGGGTGTGTTGACCACCAGGGTGCAGGAGCTGGCCACGAGCTCCCGTTCGGCAAGCTCGCGGGACGCGGGTTCCGGATTCTCGCCCGGCCCGGCGCGCAGGTTCTTCACCTCCGCAGAGGTGTGCAGCGTGAGCATCTGGGGGATCTTGAGAGCCTCACAGATTTCACGGGCCGCCACCCCGGACAGCCAATAATGGGCGTGGACGAGGAGGGGAGCGTCGTCGTCGTCGTAAAAAGTGGCGAGCGCGCGGCCGAACTCGACCGCGAACTCGGGGAGCTGTTCCTTGGGTGCACTGGCCGCCCCGGGAAGCGCCACCGAGAGCAAGCGGAGACCATTGGACAGAGGAGCCACCGTGATGCCCGCGGGATGCAAAGGATCCCGGTCGAGAGTGGCCATGTCCACGTCCCAACCGCGCTGGGACAGCGAACGGGCCAGGTGCAGAACGTACACGTTCATGCCGCCGGCGTCGCCGGAGCCGGGCTGGTCCACGGGCGAGGTATGCATGCTCACGAGCAGCACGCGCGGCGGGGTCTGTTGGGGCACCAGACCAGCCTAGCGGGAAGCGCCGCGGCACAGTGCAGTAATGGTGGTCAGGCGCGCGGCGGCGCGCGGAACAGGCACAATGGAGGGCGTGAGCGTAACAACGTCGTGGCAGTCCGAAGAACCCAGCGAGCGCAGCGCGGTCATCGACCTCTCGGCCGTGTGGCACAACGTGGTCCGATTAACGCAGTTGGCGCGCGGACGAAAATTGATCGCCGTGGTCAAGGCGGACGCCTACGGCCATGGTGCCCCGGAGGTGGCCCGCACCGCGCTCTCAGCGGGAGCGGATCTGTTGGGCACCGCGCACGTGAGTGAGGCACTCGCGTTGCGCTACGCAGGGATCACCGCACCCGTGCTCTCGTGGCTGCACACCACGAGCACCGACTTTTTTGAGGCACTGGAACACAACGTGTCCCTGGGGATCAGCGGTTGGGAGCTCGACGCCGTGCTCACCGCCGCCCGTGAGACCGGCAAGACGGCCACACTGCACCTCAAGATCGACACCGGTCTGGGCCGCAATGGCTCCACCGCCGGGCAATGGCCGGGCCTGGTGGAACGCGTGATGGCCGCGCAAAATCAGGGCCTGGTTCACGTGGAAGGCATTTTCACGCACCTTTCGGTCGCCGATGAACCAGCCCGCGGCGACGAGACCATGGAGCAGCTCAACGCGTTGACGGACGCGGTGCGGATCGCGCGCAAGGCCGGCCTGAAACCCGCCATGATCCACGCCGCCAACACGCCCGCACTGTTGTCCGCGGATCAGCTCGAGGACCCCGACTACATCCTGCGTGACGCCGTGCGCATCGGCTTGGGCATCTACGGACTGAGTCCATTCGAAGACCGCCCGCCCAAGGATTTCGGTTTGATTCCCGCCATGACCCTGCGCACGCGCGTGGCCAACGTCAAGGCTGTTCCGGCCGGACACGGTGTGTCGTACGGACTCACCTACCGCACCGAGGGCCCCACGCACCTCGCGCTCATCCCGCTGGGCTATGCCGACGGCGTTCCGCGCGTTGCGACCGGAGCTCCCGTCTACATCGGGGGCCGGGTCTACCCCGTGGTCGGTCGCATTGCCATGGACCAGTGCGTGATCGACCTGGCGCAGGGCCAGACCGTGACACCCGAGGGCCTCCCCGCCGGAACCCCCGTGGTGGACGAAGCCGTGGATCCCATGGTGCACATCGGGGACGAGGCCGTGCTCTTCGGCGCCGGTGACTACCCGTCAGCGACCGAGTGGGCGGACGCTTCTGGAAGCATCAACTACGAGATCGTCACGCGGGTGTCCCCGCGCGTGCCCCGTGAGTACACGAGCCACAGCCATCTGACTCTGGGGGACGTGACGGTGTCTCGCAGTGCCAGCGCCTTGGCTGCCCACAGCCTGCCGCAGGACCCGCGGCCCACGCGTGATTCCTCCGGGGAGTCCTACACCCAGCCGAACTGGACACTGACCCGCTATCCGTCCTCCGCGGAAGAAACCCAGCTGATCGCGCAGAAACTAGCCACGCACCTGACGGCCGGGGACCTGCTCATGCTCAACGGCGAACTGGGCGCAGGCAAGACGACGTTCACACAGGGGCTCGGAGCGGGAATGGGTGTGCGCGAGGGCATCATTTCGCCCACGTTCGTGCTGTCCCGCAAGCACCCGAATCTGCCGGAGGGTCCCAACCCCGGTGGACCGGATCTCGTGCACGTGGATGCCTACCGTTTGGACACCTCAGCGGACATCGACAACATCGACCTCGAAGACACGGTGGAGTCCAGCGTGACCGTGGTCGAGTGGGGTACCGGCAAGGTGGAGCACCTGAACGAATCGCGCCTGGTCATCGACATCGTGCGACCCCGGGGAGCGGTGGGAGCGCCGTCGGCGGCCTTTTCCCTGAACTACGAGATCAACCAGAGCGCGGGCGAGACGGAACAGTCCGGCGCTGGTGCCCAGGGACCGGGCGAGAGCTCCGCGGCGGCCGAGGAGTCCCAGTCCCTCGCGAGCGCTCTCGATGCCCTCAACGAGGAATGGGATGAGGACGAGGAAGACACGGATGAGCCGCGCACCATCATCATGCGCGGCTACGGTCCCCGCTGGTTCGAGCGTCTGGACCTCTGATCGCCGGGCTTAGACTGTTCAGGTGCTTGTGCTGAGTCTGGATTCGTCGTCCATTGCGTCCGCGGCGCTGACCCGTAACGGGGAGGTGCTCGCGGAGTTCGCCACCCAGGACACACGTTCCCATGCCGAGGCCCTGGCCCCGGCCATCTACAACCTGCTGGGTCAGGCGGATGTAGAACCGTCACAGCTGAAGGCCATTCTGGTGGGGACCGGACCCGGCCCCTTCACGGGTCTGCGCGCGGGATTGGTGAGCGGCCGCACGTTTGGTTTCGCGTGGAATCTTCCCGTGTACGGCCTGTGCTCCCTGGACGCACTGGCCCATCGGGCGGCACAGGGCACCACGGAGCGAACCGAGTTCCTGGTCGCCACCGATGCCCGCCGCAAGGAGCTGTACTGGGGCCGTTACGAGGTCCACGAGGACGGCCACGGCCGTTTCGCGGTGTCCGTGGACGGTCCACAGGTCACCGCCCCCGAGGGTCTCCCGAAGCTGCCGGTCTACGGCTCCGGTGCCGGGCTGTATGCCGACCAACTTCCGCAGACCGTGGCGGACTCCACCGACTGGCAACCAACCGCCGCCGATCTCTCCCGCGCTGCCTGGGCGCTGCAGGAGCGGGGCACGGGCCTGAGCACGGACACGTCCCCGCTCTACCTGCGCGAGTCGGACGCCAAGGTGCCCGTGCAACGCAAGAAGGCACTGCGGTGACGGCACACGAAGCGGCCGGTGCGGCGGCGTCGTCGTTGCCGGAAGGCTACGCCCTGCGACCCATGCAACCCGCGGACCTGGACGAGGTCTACGCGCTGGAGACCGCGCTGTTCCCCGAGGACGCGTGGCCGCGCCACATGTTCGACGAGGAACTGGCCCACCCCACTCGACAGTATTGGGCGCTCACGCGAGAGCAGGAGATCGTCGGTTACGCGGGCATGATGTGCATCCCGCCGGTCGCGGACGTGCAGACCATCGCGGTGGCCACGGGGCACGAAGGCAAGGGCCTGGGCAGCGCGCTGTTGCGTGCGCTGCACGAGGCCGCACGCCACGCCCGCGGCACGGAGATTCTGCTGGAGGTGCGCTCGGACAACCACCGGGCGCAGCAGCTGTACCGGCGCTTCGGCTACGAACACATTCACACCCGCCCCGGCTACTACGGGGACGGTCATGACGCGCTGATCATGCGCTGCGAGCTGGTCCCGGCCGGGCCGCCGCAGCGCAGCGCGGACGGAAGGACCATTCATGGCAACCGCTGAACCGCTCGTGCTGGGCATCGAATCCTCGTGCGACGAAACGGGCGTGGGCCTCGTGCGCGGCACCGAACTGCTGACCAACACGGTGTCCTCGTCGATGGATGAACACGTGCGTTTCGGCGGCGTGATCCCCGAGATTGCCTCGCGCGCGCACCTGGAAGCCTTCGTGCCCACGTTGCAGGCCGCCCTCGACGACGCCGGCGTGACGCTCGATGAGATCGACGCCATTGCCGTGACCTCCGGACCCGGCCTGGCCGGCGCGCTCATGGTGGGCGTGGCCGCGGCCAAGGCGCTCGCGGTCGCCACGGGAAAACCGCTCTATGCCATCAATCACCTGGTCGCCCACGTGAGCGTGGGTTTGCTCGACGACAACGACGAGCTGCCCTCGAACCTGGGCGCGCTGCTCGTCTCCGGTGGCCACACCGAAATTCTTTCCGTCCCGGATATCACCGGCGACGTCCGCTTGCTGGGCGCGACAATCGACGACGCCGCCGGCGAAGCCTACGACAAGGTCGCCCGGTTGCTCGGGCTGGGTTATCCCGGGGGACCGGCCATCGACAAGGCCGCCCAGGACGGGGACCCCAACGCGTTCCGCTTCCCGCGCGGACTGACCGCTGGAAAGTACATGGGATCGGCCGAGAAGCCCGGATCGCACCGCTACGACATGTCCTTCTCGGGACTCAAGACCGCGGTGGCTCGAGTGGTGGAGACCTACGAAGCTTCCGGGCAGCCGGTTCCGGTCGCGGACGTTGCCGCGTCCTTCCAGGAATCCGTGGTGGACGTGATTTCCCGCAAGACCGTTCTGGCGTGCACCGAGAACTCGATCGACACGCTGCTCATGGGGGGCGGCGTGGCCGCGAACTCGCGGTTGCGGGCGTTGGTGACCGAGCGCTGCAATGCCCGGGGGATCGAGGTGATCGTTCCGTCGCTGAGCCTGTGCACGGACAACGGGGCCATGGTGGCCGCCCTCGGGGCGCGGTTGGCGGCGGAGGGTCGCGCCGCGACCGGGATCGTGTTCACCGCGGATCCGGGGCTTCCGGTGTCCACGGTGTCGATGGGGGCGGCGTAGCGCTTACCCGGCACCGGGCTGAACGGCGCGTTGGGCAGTGTGTCCCGAGCGCGACTGACGGTGCGGCCCGTGCGTTACGGACGGGTGCGGTTCAGCCCACCGAGTTGCGGTTGCGCTCCACGATGTCCAGGACCACGGCGCGCAGGTCGCCGTTGTGCTCCTTGGCCACGCGTTGCTGCCGCTGGTACCCGGCACCATTGCGGATGATGTCCTCCACGCGCGCGAGCTCGTCGCCACAGCTGAGGTCTGAGGCAATGGGCTCCAGCTTGTTGAGGAGCTCGGTGAGATCCTCGGTGATCAGGCGCTCGTCACTCTGTGCGTTCTGAATGATGATGGCGTCCAGACCGTAACGGGCCGCGCGCCACTTGTTCTCCTGGTGGTGCCACGGCGGCATGGTGTGAATGGTTCCGCCGTCGTTGAGGGTGCGGGAGAAGGACTCCACGAGGCACTGGGTCAGGGCGGTCAGCGCGCTCACGTCGTGCAGGGTGGAGGGCCCGTCGCACACGCGCATTTCCACGGTGCCGAAGCGAGGAACGGGTCGGATGTCCCAGCGGTTTTCGGAATCGTCCTCGATCACGCCGGTGGTCAGCAAGTCCTGAACGTAGGACTCGTATTCGTCCCAGCTCTTGAACTGGAACGGCAGTCCCGCGGTGGGCAGCTGCTGGAACACCTGGGAACGGTGTGACGCGTAGCCGGTGTCGTGGCCGCACCAGTACGGCGAGTTGGCGGAGAGCGCGAGCAAGTGCGGGTAGTAGTTCAGCAACCCTTCGAGAACCGGCAGGGCCTTGTTCTTGTGATCCACGCCCACGTGTACGTGCAGGCCGTAAATCACCATTTGGCGGCCCCAGTACTGCGCGCGGTCCACCACTTTGTAGTAGCGCTCCTTGTCCACGGCGGCCTGGTCCTGCCACTCCGAGAACGGATGGGTTCCGGCGGCGAAGATCTCCAACCCCTCGGGATCGGCGACCTTGCGGATCTCGTCCGACGTAAATTTCAACTGCGCGGTGGCCTCGGCTACGTCGTGGCACACTCCCGTGACCATTTCCACGGTGTTCTGCAGGAACTCACCGGTGACGCGAGGGTGGTCGCCGTCCTCGCCCATTTCGGGATTGGACGCGATGACCGCTTCGAGGACTTCCTGGCCGCGCGGTTCGAGCTCCCCGGTTTCACGATCAACCAGGGCGATCTCCCACTCGACGCCCAACGATGAGCGTTCGGAAGAGACGAAATCAATGTGCACGGCAGTGGTCCTCTCATGGGTGCACCGGGGATGTCCCGCAGTGCATGAGCGAGGCCGGGAATTCTTCACCGAATCTCGCACTGCTTAGCGGGTACTTCAGTGTACGGGGTCAACCACCAGCGCCGCGCGACGTTCTTTCCCGATTTCTTGCAAACGTGTCATCACCAGAGTGGCTTTTTCGGTGCCGCGAGGGGCCAGCTGTTTCCTGAGCTGTTCCGGAGTCACGTCCGTGCCGCGCTTCTTGATGGTCAGCGTGCCCACGTTGTGATCCCGCACCCACTTTTTGAGGGTCTTCACGTTGTGAGGCAGCACGTCGCGCACGCGGTACGCCGTGGCCAGCGGGGAGTCATGCAGCTCGTCCCCGGACAGATACGCGATGGTCGGGTGGATCAGGTGCGCGTCCAATTGCTGCGCCAGATCAGTGACCAATCCGGCGCGGATCACGGCGCCGTCGGGCTCGTAGAGGAACTCGCCCACTTCGCCCAGCAGGCCCCCTTCGGGCGCGGGGGAATCCCAAGTCTCGGAGGTCAGTTCCGCGGCGGTCGCGGAACCGTCCGCGCGCGAGCCCAGCACGAGCGCGGCACGGGCCACGTCCGGGCGGCGCACCGCGTTGAACCACAGCACCACCTCGACCACGTCGCCGTGATCGGAAACCCACTGTGCCTCTGCGTCGGCCGGCACCTGATCGTGAGGAATTCCGGGTCCCAGCTTGGCACCCACGGCCAAACCCTGATCGGCCAGCCCCGACACGAAGGAGAGGGGAGGCGAAAACGCCTCGGGGTCGAAAACGCGCTGGGTGCGCCCCGAACCGGTGACCCGACGCGCGGGATCCAGCCAGACGCCGTCGGGCGCGCCATTCTCGAGGTCCGAAAAATCAAGGGTTTCGACGTCGCCGCACACCACGTTCGCGTTGGGCCACCCGGTGAGGTTGACCGTGGCCACGGCGGCGGTCAGCTCGTCCTTCTCGACGGCGGTCACGGTGCGTTCGAGGGCGGCCAGGGCCAGGGAATCCGCACCGATTCCGCACCCGAGATCGGCCACGTGGGTGAGGTCCGCCTGGGCGTATCGGCGGGCGTGCAGCGCAGCCACGGACCAGCGCGTGGCCTGTTCCAGACCGTTGCGGGTGAAGACCATGTGCTGAGCAAACTCGCCGAATTTGGCCTTGGCCTGGGTGCGCAGCTTGGCCTGCGTGAGAGCCGCGGAAACCAACTCGGGGGAGTAGCCTTCCGCGCGCAGCGACTCGGACAACTTGAGCGAGCGCTCGGGATCGTAGGTTCCGATCGAATCCACCAGGTGCAGGCCCTGGGGCGTGAGGAGCTGGGCGAGGGCGTGCATCTCGGCATCGGCGGGGGAATTCACGGTTCCATCACATCACGAGCGCGCTCGCGGGTCACATGTAGTACATGCCCACGTGGTGGCCGTTGATGACCTCCACGCGGATATCCATGTCGTAGATGTCGCGCAGGATGTCCGGCTGCATGATCTCTTCGGGGGTGCCCTGACAGACGAGCGCGCCCTCCTTCATGGCCAGGATGCGATCCGAATAACACGAGGCGAAGTTGATGTCGTGAATCACCAGGATCACGGTCTTGCCGAGCTCGTGGGTCATGCGCCGCAGGAGCTTCATCATTTCCACGGAGTGCTTCATGTCCAGGTTGTTGAGCGGCTCGTCCAGGAGCACGTAGTCCGTGTCCTGGGCAATCACCATGGCAATGAACACGCGCTGCCGCTGACCGCCGGAGAGTTCGTCCACGTAGCGGTCTTCGAATTCGGTGAGGTTCAGGTAGTCCAGGGCGCGGTCGATGTGCTCGGTGTCCTCGGGCCGGAGTCGACCCTTCGAATGCGGGAATCTGCCGAAGCCCACCAGGTCGCGCACCGTGAGGCGAACCGTCAGGGTGTTCTCCTGGCGCAGAATGGACAGCTTCTTGGCCAACTGGTCCGAGGGGGTATTGAGCACGTCGTGGTCGTCCACGAACACGGAGCCGTCGTCCATAGTGACCAGGCGAGCAACCATGGACAGCGCGGTGGATTTGCCTGCCCCGTTGGCACCGATGATCGAAACCACCCCACCGGGTTCGATCTGTGCCGAGACATGATCCACCACGGTGGTCTCGCCATACTTCTTGGTGAGACCGGACAGCTCAATCACTTGATGGACCCTCTCAACAACAGGAACAAGAACAACAACCCACCGCAGAACTCAATCACAATGGACAGCGCCGTATCGAATGCGAAGACGCGCTCCAGGATCAATTGTCCGCCCACGAGCGCCACGATGCCGAGAAGCACGGAAATCGGCAGGATCCAGGCGTGGCGGAAGGTGCGGCACAGGGCATAGGCCAGGTTGGCCACGATCAGTCCGAAGAACGTAATGGGACCCACCAGCGCGGTGCAGACGCCCACGAAGATCGAGCAGACGATCAACACGGTGGTCACAGTGCGGGTGTGGTTGATCCCCAAGCTGATCGCGGTGTCACGGCCCAGGGACAGAACGTCGAAGCGGCGCCGCATCACGATCAGCGGAATGGTGGCGGCGGCAATGATGGCCACGGAGATTCGCAGCAGACCCAGGTCCACACCGGTGAACGAGGCGAACATGGAATCCTGCAGCACCATGAACTCGCTGGGGTCCAACAGGCGCTGCAGCAGCGAAGAAATACCGCGGAACAGCGTGCCGAACACGATGCCGATCAGCAGCACCAGGTGCAGTGAGAGCCCGGATCCCGTGAACAGCCAGCGGTACATGATGGCCGCGAAGAGCACCATGAGTCCGAGCTCCAGCATGAACAGGGGATAGGTCCCCAGCTGGGTGCGGCCCACGGTGCCGATCACGAAGATCAGCACGGTCTGGATCAGCATGAACAGGGAGTCGAAGCCCATGATGGAGGGCGTCAGGATCCTATTGGAGGTGACCGTCTGGAACAGCACGGTGGAGACACCCACGCAGAAGGCGACCAGGACCATGGTGAACACACGGTTGGCGCGGCGGGGGAGCACATAAGCGGCGTTGGCATCCAGGCCCAGGAACAAGTACAGGCCGATGCACACCAGGGCCAGCGCGCCGATGAGGGCGGTGACCATGGCCGGCGACACGGAGCGCACGACAAAGCGTTTGCGCTTCTGCTGGATCGCGTTGGGGACCGGCAGAGCGGCGGATTTGGGGGTCATCAGGAACGAGCTCGCTTCCGCAACAGCATGGCCAAGAAGATTGCAGCGCCCACCACGGCCACCACGGTTCCCACGGGAATCTCGAACGGGTAGCGGATCACACGACCCACGATGTCGCACACGAGCACGAAGCCCGCGCCGAAGACACCCACCCACGGAACCGACCGGCGCATGTTGTCACCGATCATGAGAGACACGATGTTGGGAACCACCAGGCCCAGGAACGGGATGGAGCCGATGGTCACGACCACCACGGCGGAAATGAGAGCCACGATGGTCATCCCCAGCGCCATAATGCGCTTGTAGTTCACGCCCAGGGTCGTGGAGACGTCCTGGCCCATACCGGCCACGGTGAAACGATCAGCGGCGATGTAACCAATCAGGGTGAGTGCTGCTACGAGCCACAGCAACTCGTAGCGGCCCTTGATGACGCCGGAGAAGTCACCGATCATCCACGTGTTGAGCGTCTGCAGCAGATTGAAGCGGTAGGCGAAGAACGTGGTGATCGCTGCGATCACGTTGCCCAGCATGATGCCGACCAAGGGAACGAGCAGCGCGTTGCGCAGCGGGATCTTCTGCAGCACGGCCAGGAACAGAGCGGTGCCGCCCACGGCGAAGACCGCCGCAACGCCCATCTTGCCGAGCAGTGGTGCGCTCGGAACCAGCACGGTGACGGCCAGCAGGCCCAATGAGGCAGATTCCACGGTGCCGACCGTGGAGGGTTCCACGAATTTGTTGCGCGCCATCTGCTGCATGATCAGACCGGCCACGGCCATGGCCATACCGGCAAGGATCACGGAGATGGTGCGCGGAAAACGGGAGACGGCCAGGAGATGAAAGGACTCTTGGAGTCCGGCGGTGTCCCCGCCGGCCACCTGACGCATCAGGGTGGCCGGCGTGACATCCGCGACGCCCACGAACGTTGAGATCACTGCCAGGACGAGCACCGCGAGAGCGGCGATCACCAGGGCACCGTTGGAGCGCAGCAGTCGCCTGAAGGGTCCGGGCCTTCCGGCCTGGTCCGAGCGATTACTTGCTCCGGGTTTTACAGCGGGTTGAGGTTCGGGAGCCGAACCGCCGCCGGTGTTCTCAGGTGCGTGAGCGATGGTGCTCACTTCAAGCTGTCCTGAACTTCAGTGATCATCTTGGGGAAGTTGTTCAGGCCGGGACCCACGATGTACCACGCGGAGGGATCCAGGTAGGTGATCTGGTCTTCCTTCGCGGCGGTGGTCTGGTTGACCAGGTCGTTGTCCAGAACCTGCTGAGCTGCCTGGCCGGATTCGCCCTGACCCACGGCCACGTCGCGGTCGATCACGAACAGGCGGTCCGGGTTGGCTTCGGAGATTGCCTCGAAGGACAGGGACTCACCGTGGGTGCCTTCTGACTGCACATCACCGGCGGGCTTCACGCCCAGGGTGTCGAAGATGATGTTGCCGAAGCGCGAGCCGGGGCCGTAGGCATTGATCTCACCGGCATTGGTCATCAGGAACATGGCGGAACCGGCATCAGTGGCGGCTTCCTTGGTGTCGGCGATCTGCTGGTCCACGCCCGAGAGTTTCTCCTCCACCTCGGATTCCTTGCCCAGGATCTGACCGATGGTCTCCGACTGCTTCTTGAAGGAGGCGACCGGGTCCTTCTGATCCATGGTCAAGTCCACGGTGGGGGCGATTTCCGAGAACTGGTCGTAGAAGTCCGCGGTACGGCCGGAAATGATGATCAGGTCCGGGTTGGCGGCCGAGATGGCCTCCATGTCCGGTTCCTTCATGCCGCCGGCGTTGACGTACTTCTCGTCCTGGTACTTCTCGAATTCGTCCGGCAAGGATGCGGGCTTGGGCAGGCCGTCGACCTCTTCGCCCAGGGCCTCGAAGCTGTCGATGACCCCCAGGTCCATGGAGATCACGGTCTCAGGGTTCTTGGGGACCTCGGTGGTGCCCTGGACGTGCTCCACGGTCACGGTTTCGTTCGAGGCGCTTTCCTCGGAGGAGGACTCGCCAGCGGCTTCGGTGGAGCAACCGGTGAGAGCGAGAAGGCCACCTGCGGTGAGCAGTGCCATGGCCTTGGGGCTGATGCGGTTCATGTCGTTCCTCAAGTGTTCAGGGAAGGTGCGGGATCGTGCGGCCGCGCAAACCCGGCGGCAATGCCAGGTAGGTACGACGGCGCCGTCGAACCCTGACCTGTGAATGCATCGTCTTAGGTTTGCCTTACCTGACAAACTAGCGGGAGGAATTGGGTGTGCGCAAGCTAATAGCGAACGTGTTACTTACCTAATTGTTTTCATCGGCGAGTGAACGTCTGGCACTCGCCTTGACCGACTGCCAGGCCAACCCTAGAGTGACTATTGGCACTCTCCGGGTGAGGGTGCTAAGGGCCAGGCGCTCAATCGGCACCGCGACGACGGTTGGCACGCCAACTGGCTCGTAGCGCATCCGCGGTCACGGGACCCCGTGAACCACCGTGGGCGCTCACCGTCTCATACGCCTAAAGAAAGGGAGAGATCGTGTCGGTCTCCATCAAGCCCCTCGAGGACCGCATTGTGGTCCAGCCGCTGGCCGCCGAGCAGACCACTGCTTCCGGTCTGGTCATCCCCGATACCGCCAAGGAGAAGCCCCAGGAGGGCACCGTCCTGGCTGTGGGTCCGGGCCGCGTCGACGACAAGGGCAACCGCATCCCCGTGGACGTCAAGGAAGGTGACCTGGTCATCTTCTCCAAGTACGGCGGAACCGAGGTCAAGTACAACGGCGAAGAGTACCTCGTGCTCCCGGCACGTGACGTGCTGGCAGTCATCGAGAAGTAAGTCTTCAGAATCCTTTCTGCGCGGTGCCCGCTGCGCCTACTCGTGAGTGGGTGGCGCACGGGTACCGCGTTTTTCACCCTTAGTTTTCTCGCCCGATAAGGAGCACACATGCCCAAGCAGTTGGCGTTCAACGACGCCGCTCGCAAAGCCCTTGAGGCCGGTGTCAACCGGCTTGCCGACACCGTCAAGGTGACCCTCGGCCCGCGCGGGCGCAATGTCGTTCTCGACAAGAAGTGGGGCGCCCCCACAATCACCAACGACGGCGTCACCATTGCTCGCGAAGTAGAGCTGGACGGCCCGTACGAGAACCTCGGCGCTCAGCTCGCCAAGGAAGTTGCCACCAAGACCAACGATGTTGCCGGTGACGGCACCACCACCGCGACCGTGCTGGCGCAGGCCCTGGTCAAGGAGGGTCTGCGCAACGTGGCCGCCGGTGCGGCCCCCAGCGAGATCAAGCGCGGAATCGAAACAGCCGTGGAGGCCGTGTCCCAGCGTCTGCTGGACAACGCCCGCCCGGTCGAAGGTCAGGACGTGGCCCACGTGGCCGCGATCTCCGCTCAGTCCCCGGAAATCGGTGAGCTGATCGCTCGCGCTTTCGAGACCGTGGGGACCGACGGCGTCATCACCATCGAAGACGGCTCCTCGACCGAGGTCGAGCTGGACGTCACCGAAGGTATGCAGTTCGACAAGGGCTACCTCTCGCCGTCGTTCATCACCGACCAGGAGCGCCAGGAAGCCGTCCTCGAAGACAGCCTGATCCTGCTCTACCAGGGCAAGATCTCTTCCGTGCAGGACCTGATGCCGGTTCTGGAAAAGGTACTGCAGGCCAAGAAGCCGCTGACCATCATCGCGGAGGACGTCGAGGGCGAGGCCCTGTCCACCCTTGTGGTCAACAAGCTGCGTGGCACCCTGGACGTCGTCGCGCTGAAGGCTCCCGGTTTCGGTGACCGCCGCAAGGCGATCATGCAGGACCTGGCCGTGCTGACCAACGGCACCGTGATCACCCCCGAGTTGGGCATCTCGCTGGACAGCGTGGACATGTCCCAGCTCGGTACCGCGCGCCGCGTGACCGTGACCAAGGGCCAGACCACCGTGGTTGACGGCGGCGGCTCGGCCGAGCAGGTCGCGGACCGCGTGGCCGAGATCAAGGCCGAGGTGGAACGCACCGATTCCGAGTGGGATCGCGAAAAGCTCCAGGAACGCCTCGCTCGCCTGGCCGGCGGCATTTCCGTGATCAAGGTGGGCGCCGCCACCGAGGTCGAGCAGAAGGAACGCAAGCACCGCATCGAGGATGCCGTTTCCTCCACCCGCGCCGCTCTCGAAGAGGGCATCGTGGCCGGTGGCGGTTCCGCTCTGGTGCACGCGTCCAAGGCCCTCGACGGCGCCGAGCTCGGTCTCGAGGGCGACGCCGCCACGGCCGTCGGTATCGTGCGCCGCGCCCTGGTTCAGCCCCTGCGCTGGATCGCCGAGAACGCCGGGCAGGACGGCTACGTCGTGGCCTCCCGCGTGGCGGACCTGGAACCGGGCCACGGCTATAACGCCGCGACCGACGAGTACGAGAACTTGGTCTCGGCCGGCATCATCGATCCGGTCAAGGTCACGCGTTCCGCTCTGCAGAACGCAGCATCCATTGCCGCTCTGGTACTCACCACCGAAACTCTGGTGGCCGAGAAGAAGAACGACGATGAGGATCACCATCACCAGCACTGATCTGCTGTGATGAAATCCACGCTGACCGGCGGCTTTCCCCACATCACGGGGCGGGCCGCCGGTTTTTCTGTGCGGGCACTCCGTACCTGTCACCACATGCGATGACGATCCATCTCACACCGATTCCGCGCTGGAACGTGCGGGGGTTAAGGTGACAACCATGCCCGAAACCATTGCTCCGCGGCCGACCGCGACCGACGTTCGACCGGATGTCGTCTCGCGTTATTCCGGTTTCCGAAAAGAAGTCCAGGGTCTGCGCGCCGTCGCCGTGCTGCTCGTGGTGATCTACCACGTGTTCCTGGGCCGGGTTTCGGGTGGCGTGGACATCTTCCTGTTGATCTCCGCGTTCTTCATGACGCTCTCGTTCGTGCGCAAAATCGAAAGCGGCCGCCCCTTGGCGATCGGCCGGTACTGGCTGCACACGTTCAAGCGGCTGCTTCCCCTGGCCACCGTGGTGATCCTGGTGACCGTCGGGCTGCTCACGGAATTCCCCGAATCCTCGGTCGCCCAATTCCGCTGGGAAGCGCTGGCCTCCGTTTTCTACGTGGAGAACTGGGCGCTCGCGGCGTCGTCGGTGGATTATTACGCGGCGGATCATTCCACGGCCTCGCCGTTCCAGCACTTCTGGTCACTGTCCGTCCAGGGCCAGGTCTTCTTGCTGTGGCCGTTGATCTTCGGTTTCGCGTGGCTAGTACGACGCCGCACACGCATCAGCTCGGTGCCCATTCTGGCGGTGTGTTTCGGCCTGATTTTCGCCGCGTCCATGATGTACTCCGTCATCACGACCGAAACTCAGCAGGCCTTCGCCTACTTCGACACGCGTGCCCGGTTGTGGGAGTTCGCGCTGGGTTCACTGATTGCCCTGGCCATTCCTTACCTCAACCCGCCGCGGGTACTGCGCATCATCCTGGGGTGGGTGGGCATTGTGAGCATGGTGTCCGTGGGCATCCTGGTGGACGTTCAAGGTGCTTTTCCGGGCTGGATCGCTCTGTGGCCGCTGCTGTCCGCGGCCGCAATCATCGTGGCCGGTAACACCGAGTCCCGGGTGGGGTTCGACCGGTTTTTGTCCTGGCGGCCCGTGGTGAAGTTGGGCGACGCCGCCTACGCGTTGTACCTGGTGCATTGGCCTCTGCTGGTCACGTACCTGGTCATCATGGATCGTCCCTGGGCCGGACCGCGTTCGGGTGTTGCGCTGGTGCTGGTGTCGATTGTTCTGGCGCTGATGCTCACGGCGTTGATTGAAAACCCGCTCAAGGCGTGGACGTGGCCCGAGCAGTCCAAGCGCCGACTGGCACTCGTGATCATCGCGTGTTTAGCGGTGGTTTCCACTGCGGTACTGTCCTGGACCGCCGTGGACGCCCACCGCAGCGCGCAGTTGGAAGCGGAAGCCGCGCGCAACAACCCCGGGGCGGCGGCACTTGCGGTCGAGGATCCCAGCGGCACCGAGACGGATGCGCCGCTGGTGCCGATCATTCAAGGGGATTACCCGAAACCGTCCCTGGGAGAGCCCTGCCCGGAAGAAATGGGTTTGAGTGCCGCAAATCAGACATGGTGTGGAATCACCATCGATGATCCGCAGGCAAGCCAAACGATTCTCGTGGTGGGCAACAGCCACACGATCCAATGGCTTCCGGCCATTGAGGATCTGGCGCGCAGCCAAGGGTGGAACATGGTGAGTTACATTCGGGGAAACTGCATCCTGGGCAGCGCCGATGACCAAGTGAGGGATCAGGCGGAGTGCGCAGAATGGCTCAGTGAGATCGACAAGGTCATCGATGACGCAGATCCGGACTTGGTCGTCACGACAGGCACCCGCTCCTTGGAAGACGGGGGTGAAGACCTGAGCCCGGGAATGGTGGAGAAGTTGCAGGAGTTGTCGCAAAAGACCGGGCATCTCCTGGCTATCAGGGACAACCCTCGTTTCGTTGACGCCCCGGGTCTTTGCGTCCAGGACGACCGGCGAAGCGCGCAGGATTGCACCCCTCCCGCCACCGACATCACGACCTCTCCGAACCCCCTCGAATCCATCGCCGGCCAGAACGAGGGGATCTCCACGGTGGACATGGGGGATCTCATTTGTCCTGACGGAATGTGCGCACCCGTCATCGGCAACGTGATCGTGTACTGGGACAATAATCATCTCACGCAGAACTACGTTCGTTCCTTGTCCCCGTTCTTCGTGGAACGTGCGGAGAAGGCCCTCACCGAGAACGGTTTGCTCTAGGGCGGCAACCGAGCCGCAGCCGCATGACCGTAGAATGAAACGGAAACTACTTGGTGAAAGGGAGCTTTCGTGACCGATGCCGTGCCCACCGCACTCATGGACGACCCGTTCGGCTTGACCGGACTGACCTACGACGACGTTTTGTTGCTTCCCGGCAACACGGACGTGATTCCTTCCGAGGCATCGACCAAGACCCGGCTTTCGCGCCGGATCGACGTTGAGGCCCCCGTTCTCTCCGCGGCCATGGACACCGTGACCGAATCCGCCATGGCCATCTCGATGGCCCGACTGGGCGGCATGGGTGTGATCCACCGCAACCTGTCCATCCAGGATCAGGCCGATCACGTGGACCGCGTCAAGCGCAGCGAGTCCGGCATGATCACCAACCCGGTGACCGTGGGACCGGACGCCACCCTGGCCGAGCTGGACCACCTGTGCGGCTATTACAAGGTCTCCGGTCTGCCCGTGGTGGACGAGAACCAGAGGCTGCTGGGCATCATCACCAACCGCGACACCCGTTACCTGCCGGAGTCCGATTTCCAGACCCGTAAGGTGCGCGAGGTCATGACCCCCATGCCGCTGGTGACCGGCAACGTGGGGATGAGCAAGGACGAGGCCCACAAGCTGTTGGCCACGCACAAGATCGAGAAGCTACCCCTCGTAGATGAGCAGGACCGGCTCACCGGCCTGATTACCGTCAAAGACTTCACCAAGGCGGAGCAGTATCCGCTGGCCACCAAGGACGACGAAGGTCGTTTGCGCGTGGGCGCCGCCGTCGGTTTCTTCGGTGACGGTTTCGAACGCGCCATGACCCTGATCGATGCCGGTGTGGACGCACTGTTCATCGACACCGCTAACGGCCACTCGCAGGGTGTGCTGGACATGATCTCGCGCCTCAAGCACGAGTCAGCCGCGTCCCACGTGGACATCATCGGCGGTCAGGCGGCAACCCGCGCGGGCGCGCAGGCCATCGTGGACGCCGGTGCGGATGCCGTGAAGGTGGGCGTGGGGCCGGGCTCCATCTGCACCACCCGCGTCATCGCCGGCGTGGGCGTTCCCCAGATCACCGCGATCAACGAGGCCGCCAAGGCCACCATCCCGGCCGGGATCCCGATGATCGCGGACGGCGGCCTCCAGTTCTCCGGTGACATCGGCAAGGCCCTGGTGGCCGGTGCCGATTCCGTGATGCTCGGTTCACTGCTCGCCGGTTGTGACGAGTCCCCGGGAGAACTCGTGTTCGTGGCCGGTAAGCAGTACAAGGCCTATCGTGGCATGGGTTCGTTGGGTGCCATGCAGTCCCGCGGTAAGAACACCTCCTACTCCAAGGACCGCTACTTCCAGGCGGACGTCTCCGACGATGAGAAGCTGATCCCCGAGGGCATCGAAGGTCAGGTGCCCTACCGCGGCCCCTTGGCTTCCGTGTTGCACCAGCTGGACGGCGGTCTGCGCCAGACCATGTTCTACGTGGGCGCTCACAACGTGGAAGAGCTCAAGATGAAGGGCCGGTTCGTGCGCATCACCCCCGCGGGGCTCAAGGAATCGCACCCGCACGACATCACCATGACCGTGGAATCGCCCAACTACAAGCGCTGATTCACCCCTCCCGCTACTCGCGCACGGTTGCGCGGGGAAAGGATTACCCGTGAGCTACGACATTGAGCTGGGCCGCTCCAAGCGGGTCCGCCGCACGTTCAACCTGGACGAGATCGCCCTGGTCCCGTCGCGGCGTACCCGCGATCCGCAGGACGTGAGCACGCACTGGCAGATCGACGCCTACAAGTTCGACATCCCCGTGGTGGGCGCGCCCATGGACTCGGTCATGTCTCCGGCAACAGCCATTGCCCTGGGTCAGGCCGGTGGCCTGGGCGTGCTGGACCTGGAGGGTCTGTGGACTCGGTACGAGGATCCGCAGCCGGTGTTGGACGAGATCGCGGACTTGTCCACGGACAACGTGCCCGAGGCCACGCGCCGGATGCAGGAGCTCTACAGCGCTCCCATCCAGCCCGAGCTGATCAAGGCCCGCCTCGCCGAGATCCGCGAGGCCGGCGTGATCGTGTCCGGTTCGTTGTCGCCGCAGCGCGTGGTCGAGCACTACAAGACCGTGCTCGAGGCGGGCGTGGACCTGTTCGTCATCCGCGGCACCACGGTGTCCGCCGAGCACGTCTCGCAGAACCAGGAGCCCCTGGACCTCAAGAAGTTCATCTACGACCTGGACGTCCCGGTCATCGTGGGTGGCGCGGCCGGTTACACACCGGCGCTGCACCTCATGCGCACCGGTGCCGCGGGCGTGCTGGTGGGCTTCGGCGGCGGCGCTTCGCTGCGCACCGAGTCGATCCTGGGCATCCACGCGGCGATGGCCACGGCCATTTCCGACGTAGCCGCGGCACGTCGCGACTACCTGGATGAGTCCGGTGGCCGGTACGTTCACGTGATCGCCGACGGCGGTCTGGGCACCTCGGGTGACATCGTCAAGGCGATCGCCATGGGCGCGGATGCCGTCATGCTCGGTACCGTGCTCGCGCGCGCCGAGGAGGCGCCCGGGCAGGGTTGGCTGTGGGGCGCGGAGTCCCACCACCAGCATTCACCGCGCGGGGAACGCACCAGCGTAGGCACCGTGGGTTCCTTGGAAGAGGTGTTGAACGGTCCCGCACGTCACGTGGACGGATCCTCGAACATCATCGGTGCGCTGCGTCGAGCCATGGCCACGACCGGGTACTCGGACCTCAAGGAGTTCCAGCGGGCCGAGGTCGTGATCCGCGGCTGACCACCGTCGGTCGAGTCAGAGTGGGCCGTCC
The DNA here is from genome assembly GCF_040980905.1 of Kocuria sp. CPCC 205235. Taxonomy (NCBI): domain Bacteria; kingdom Bacillati; phylum Actinomycetota; class Actinomycetes; order Micrococcales; family Micrococcaceae; genus Kocuria; species Kocuria sp. CPCC 205235. The sequence goes on along the minus strand of NZ_JAVKPR010000005.1, from coordinate 90,081 downwards.
TGCGTGTCGACCGATCCCCGCGGGGGATTTGGGAAACGCACAGGGCGGCCCACTACTCTTGTGTGGTGCTCAAGATCGCTCTCAGCCCCCGGTCGCTCGCCTTTCTGACGGTGAGCTTGATCATTGCGGCACTCTTCGTGATCTTGAGCATGTGGCAGCTGAGCAGTTCCGATCAGGCCGCCACCGTTGCCGATCCGGACAAGGATCGTGTGAAGCCCCTGTCTGAAGTGATTCAACCCGGCGAGGTGGCCACCGCAACCACTGCCGATCACACCGTGGAGATCACCGGTAGGTACGTTCCCGATTCAACCGTGGTGATCCCCGGCCGCCTCTACGACGGCGCGGAGGGCTACTGGGTGGTCTCGGAACTCGTGATTCGTGACTCCGAAGAGTCGTGGGATGCCGCCAACGGTCCCATGTCCATGGCCGTGGCGCGCGGCTGGGTGGAATCCGCGGATCAGGTGCCCGCGGCGCCGTCGGACGCCGTGACCGTTGCGGGCCGTTTCCTGCCGCCCGAGGCGCCCCTGGGCGACCGCGAGCTTCCCGAGAAGGAACTGGCCTCACTGTCTCCCGCGCAGCTGACCAACGTGTGGAACGCCCCGTTGTACTCCGGGTACGTGGCGGCCGCCGCCGAGGTACCCGCGGGCGAGGAGCTGCCCGTGACCGAGCAGGGTGCCCTGGCAGAAAACGCGAGCGTGATGAGCGCTGAGCTGCGTGATCTGGACATCGATCAGCAGCCCACCGATACGTCCCTGAACATGCTGAATCTGTTCTACGCCCTGGAATGGATCGTGTTCGCGGGCTTCGCGGTGTTCCTGTGGTGGCGCTTCGTCCGCGACGAGTACCTGCGCCGTCAGGATCCTCAGAAGTACTTCTACCTGGAGGGGGACTACTTCTGGGATGAGGACGCCCAGTCCTTCTATTACTGGGACGAGCGCGATCAGTGCTACTACTACTTTGACGACCAACCGGCGGCGACCTCCTCATCCAATGGAGCCTCGACGCGCGAGAACCGCACCCACCCCGAGCACGGAGCCACGCATGAGTGAACCCACCCCTGATCCCCAGCACAACCCCAAGCCGGTTCGTCGCACGGACGGCGTGCGCGTGAACACTCCCGCGGACGCCACTCCGGAGCGCGCCACCGTGCCCGAGAACGTCAAGGCGCGTGCGGCGGCACTGCAGCCGCGACGTCGATTCGGCGGCACCGAGGCTCAGATCCGTGGTGCCCTGACGTTCTACAAGATCTGCGCCTGGGTTTCCGGTACGTTCCTGCTTTTACTCGTGGCCGAGATGATCACCCGCTACGGCCTGGGCTACGACCTGATCGCAGGCGGCACCGACAAGATCACCGGTGAGACCGTGGCGCTGGGCTGGCAGAACCTGGAACTGGAGAACCTGGCCGGGGGAGTGAACATCTCCACGTGGATTCTGATCATCCACGGCTGGTTCTACGTGGTGTACTTGGCGGCGTGTTTCCGCATCTGGTCGCTCATGCGTTGGCCGTTCCCGCAGCTGATTGTGATGGCTCTGGGCGGTGTAGTGCCGTTCCTGTCCTTCATCGTGGAGCGCAAGATCCACCGTTCCACCGAGGTGGAGCTGGCCTCGAACCCCAAGGCCGCCAAGCGATACTGAGCGTGGGATAAAGCGCGCGCTGGTGTTCTAGACTTGAGCCCGTGACTGAAACCCCTGACAACCTCACCGAACTCGAGGACCGCCCGGTTCTTGTGGTCGATTACGGCGCGCAGTACGCGCAGCTGATCGCCCGCAGGGTCCGCGAAGCGAACGTCTACTCGGAAATCGTTCCGCACACCTGGTCCACCGAAAAAATTCTGCAGCGCAATCCGGCGGCCATCATCCTGTCGGGTGGCCCGTCCTCCGTGTACGCACCCGGCGCACCGCAGCGTGACTCCGAGCTGTTCGAGGCCGGCGTGCCCGTGCTGGGCATTTGCTACGGCTTCCAGGTCATGGCCAGCGCACTGGGTGGCTCGGTGGAACGCACCGGAGCCCGCGAATACGGTGCCACCGTGGCCACCGCGTCCCAGGAGGTCACGGGAACCCTGTTGGAGGGCTCTCCGGACGTGCAGACCGTGTGGATGAGCCACGGTGATTCCGTGACCGCTGCGCCGGAAGGTTTCACCACCCTGGCTTCCAGTGACGGCGCCCCCGTGGCGGCCTTCGAGAATCCCGAACGCAAGCTCTACGGCGTGCAGTGGCACCCGGAGGTCAAGCACTCGGCCTACGGCCAGCAGGTGCTCGAGAACTTCCTGTTCAACGGTGCCCAGATCAGTCCGTCATGGTCCACCGGCAACATCATTGACGAGCAGGTCGCCCTGATCCGCGCCCAGGTGGGCGACGGCAAGGCCCTGTGCGGCCTGTCCGGCGGCGTGGACTCGGCTGTGGCCGCGGCTCTCGTGCAGCGCGCCATCGGCGACCGCCTGACCTGTGTGCTGGTCGATCACGGCCTGATGCGCCAGGACGAGGTGGAACAAGTCGAGAAGGATTACGTGGCCGCCACCGGTGTGAAGCTCCACGTGGCCCGCGAATCGGATCGCTTCCTCTCCGCACTGGCCGGCGTGAGCGATCCCGAGACCAAGCGCAAGACCATCGGCCGCGAGTTCATTCGTGCGTTCGAGGCCGCGGAGGAACAGGTGCTGCGCGCCGAGGCCGCTGACGGTAAGCCCGTCCAGTTCCTGGTCCAGGGCACCCTGTACCCGGACGTCGTGGAATCCGGCGGCGGTGAAGGTGCAGCCAACATCAAGAGCCACCACAACGTGGGCGGGCTGCCGGAAGACCTACAGTTCGAGTTGGTCGAGCCGCTGCGCCAGCTGTTCAAGGACGAGGTCCGCGCGGTGGGTCGCGAACTGGGGCTGCCGGAGAACATCGTGGGCCGCCAGCCCTTCCCCGGCCCCGGCCTGGGTATCCGCATCATCGGTGAGGTCACCGAGGAGCGACTGGACATCCTGCGCCGCGCGGATGCCATTGCCCGCGAGGAGCTGACCCGCGCCGGCCTGGACGACGACGTGTGGCAGATGCCCGTGGTCCTGCTCGCGGACGTCCGCTCGGTGGGCGTGCAGGGAGACGGCCGCACCTACGGTCACCCCATTGTGCTGCGCCCCGTCAGCAGCGAGGATGCCATGACCGCGGACTGGTCACGATTGCCCTCGGAGTTGCTGGCCAAGATTTCCAACCGCATCACCAACGAGGTCGAGGAAATCAACCGCGTGGTCCTGGACGTCACGTCCAAGCCGCCCGGAACCATCGAGTGGGAGTAATCCCACACTCGTTGTGATCGAACATCAGTGCCGGTGCGTCGGCCGCGTCACCCGGGAGCGGGTGGCGCGGTCGGCGCACTCGTGAGTAGGAGACTCATGTCTGCAGACGCGCCCCAAGAACGCCCCGAGAACACCACCGAGACCGGGACCGATTCCAGGGTGTCCTTGCGTGCCTGGACCCAGCAAATGGATGCCTATACCGGTCCGGACACACTGCTGGAATTCAACCGCGTGGATAACGTGTGCATCGACCTGGCGGAAGCCAATTCCTCGGGACAGGCGCAGTTGTTGATGGGCCGTCCCACCAGACTGTCCACGATGATTCATCATCAGGACCCCGCCTACGAACGTGCTGCCCGCTCCGCACGTGCGCTGCGTACCAAGATCCATGAACTCTCGGTCATGCACGGACTGGACGCCGCGTATTTAGCGGCTGGAACGGCGTCGTGGTTGACCAACCCGGCCGTGGACGGGCAGCGGCGATTCATCGCACCGGTGCTGCTGGCGCCGGTGACCGTGAAGCTACGACCGGACGGTAAGGATTTCGAACTGCAGATTGTGGCTCCGGCGCGGTTGAACCCGGCCCTGGTGCGCCGGTTGCGCGAGGATTACGACGTGGAGCTGGCCACGGGGGAGATGTCTCGCCTGGCGTACGGCACCCGCCGTCTGGATCCCGCGCCCGTGCTCGAGACCCTGCGGCAGCTGGCCGTGGACGTCCCGGGCATGCACGTGGATCACCAGCTGCTCGTGTCGACCTTCGCGGACCTGCACGAACGTCCCGCGGACGAGAACGTCGAGGCGCGCACCGCGTTCGTGCGTGACTTGGCGCGGCTGAAGAACCACGAAGTGGGCAAACTCCCGGTCGTCTCTCCCGTCGAGAACCGCGCCGAGCCTCTCGACCACCGCGATCCCGCGCAGGAACTGTCCCTGACCGATCTGGACCGCAGCCAGCAGGAGGTCGTGGACCTGGCCGAACAAGGCGAGAGCTTTGTGGTCAGCACACCGGTGGGCACTCCTGCCATCGACACCGTGGTGGCCACCGTGGGCTCACTCGTGTACCGCAACAAGAGTGTCCTGGTGCTGGGCGAGTCCCGCACCACGCTCTCCGCCTTCACCCGCGCCTGGAGCCGTTTGGGTCTGGAGTCGCTCGTGCTGCCGCTGGGCTCGCACCTCAACGACGATGACATCGCCGAGCGACTCGTGAACGCCATCGCCCGCAACGAGCGCACTGAAGAACCGGATCTCGAGCAGCTCCACAACACACTGCGAGTTACGCGGGGTCAGCTGCGTGTTCACGAAGAATCGCTGCATGCCGTGCGCCCGCGCTGGCAGGCCTCGCCCTATCAGGCGATGCAGGCCCTAGCGGAGCTGACGGCCCGCGAACCCGGCCCGCAGACGGCCGTGCGGTTCCGCCGATCGGTGCTCGACGCCGTGTCCCACCGTGCCGAGGTCGAGAAGCAACTGGAACGCGCCGCCCGATTGGGGGCCTTCGACGCCGAGACCCTCGCCGGGCCGTGGAACGGTGCTCGCTTGGTCAATGACGACGAGGCCCGCGAAGCCCACCAACTGGCCAAGTCCCTGCTGCTCGAACTGACCACCCTGAAGACCGGGATCCGCAGTGTCCTGGCAGTGTCCGGGCTGCGCCCCGGAAGCACCATCCAGGAGTGGGCGCAACAGCTGTCGCTGGTCATCGAGGTCGGCGACTCCCTCAAGCACTTCACCCCGGACATCTACGACCGACCGGTCACCGACCTGATTGCCGCGACCGCGTCATCGGGCTGGCGCCGGGATCACGGAATCGAGATGACCGGGCTGCAACGCTCACGATTGCGCAAGGCCGCCAAGGAGTACATGCGCCCGGGTGCACACATCTCGGACCTGCACGCGGCGTTGGTCAAGGTGCAGTCCGAGCGGGACCGCTGGCGCACATGGGCCACGTCCCTCGAGCAACCGGCCGTGTCCGATCGCGCTCGCGAGGTCCGGGACATCCAGCGTCGATTCAGTGAGGACCTCGAGGGACTCGCGATTGCCCTGGAAGGTTCACCCACCGCCGCCACACTGGAATCAGCGGACGTCGAGCAGCTGGAAACCACTCTCGACGATCTGATCAACGACGAGGCCCACCTGGCCACGCTGCCCGAACGCACCATGCTCTTGGACGACCTGCGTTCGCGCGGGTTGGGGGAGTTCCTGCAGGACATGCAGGACCGTCGCGTGCCCGCCCACGAGGTCCGGGGTGAGCTGGAACTGGCCTGGTGGCAATCCGTGCTCGAGGCCATGATCAGCGGCGACGACTTCGTGGCTATGCCCCACGGCAACGAACTGCGACGCACCGAATCCATTTTCCGTCGCGCCGATTCCGCACACGTGGCCTCGGCTCCCGGCCGTTTGATGCACGAACTCGCCATGCGCTGGAGGCACAGCATCCGACGCAGTCCCGTGGCCGCTCGGAACTTGCGGGACATGCTGCGCTCGGGGCGGGTGCGCCCGGACCAGTTGAGCGCGGAGGAAGGGCTCATCAAGCAGTTGGTGCCGGTGTGGACCGCGAGCCCGCTCGTGCTCTCGGCAACGCTGGCCGAGGACCAGCACATCGACACCGTGGTCATCCTGGACGCCGAATCCACGCCTCTCGCCGCGACCCTGCCGGCTCTGGTGCGTGCGGACCAGGTCATCGCCTTCGGCGATGCCCACGCCGGTAATCCCCACCCCTTCACGGTGGCACCGCAACAGAATTCCGGGGACGTCCCACAGCCGGTGGCCGAGCTCGAATCGGCCTTCGACGCGCTCAGCCGCGTGGTCGACCAGCGCGGTCTCACCTCGGTGCGTCGGGCCATGGACCCGCGCCTGTTCAACTACCTCAACTCCGCGTTCTACGACGGCGCTCTCGCTCGCCTCCCGCACGCATCCGAGCTGGTCAGCCCCACCTCGGGGATGTCCGCGGAGTACGTCGAGGACGGCGTGGGTGTCCTGACCGCCGGTACGGAAGGTGTGCAGGCGCCGTCGGCGGAGGTGCAGCGCACGGTGGATCTCGTGTTCGCCCACGCGATGCGTCACCCCGAGCGCTCGCTCGCCGTCGTGACCGCAAGTGCGATGCACGCGACCCGCGTCGCGCAGGCCGTGCAGCGCAGGCTGCGCGAAAACGGTGAGGCCGCAGATTTCTTCGCGCCGGGCCGTGAGTCCTTCCGCGTGGTTGAACTTCACCGCGCCGCCGGGATCGAACGCGACACCGTGATCTTCTCCCTGGGCTTCGGGCGCACCACGTCCGGCAGGTCGACACCCAACCTGGGCGCGCTGTCCGAGAAGGACGGGCGGCAGGCCTTCGTGCGCGGCATGACCCGCGCACGTCGCCACACGCACATCGTCACCTCCATCCACCCCAAGGACACCGAGGAACGTCGCCTGCAGTACGGCGCGCGGGACATGTACCGCATGCTCGAGTTGCTCTTCGGCGAATCTACGACATCCGAGAAGGCCCAGGCGCCGGCTTCGATCGCCGACGACGCCGCGGACGCCCTGGTCGCGGACCTCGCCGACCGCTTGGGTCGCGCGGGCGCCACGGTGCACACGGACTATGCGGACATCATTGACGTGGTGGCGTACGCGGATACCGAGTCCCTGTCTGCGGGTGCCGTGGTGCAGCCGACCGAGAACGGCGAAGCCCCGCGGATTCCCGTAGCCATCGAGTCCGACGGTTCCGATCGCAGCCGCGCCCTCAGTGTGCGTGAGCGCTCCCGCCTGATTCCGCAGCAACTCGAACGGGCGGGCTGGAACTACGTGAGCCTGTGGTCCGTTGAGGTCTTCACGGATCCGCAGACGGTGGCATCGCTGGTGCAGCGGTATCTGGGGCTGAACGCCAAGGCAAAGTCCTCGGCGACCGAGCCCCGTGAGCAGGAAGCTGCTGAGTGGCCGGAGCGATCCGAGGACTCGTCGGCTGACGCGGAGAACGGCTGAGCGGGCCCATGAACGAGGAAAACTCGGCCCCGAAGGCCGGATCCGACGAGCCCGTGGATTTCGTTCATGGTTCTGACTCCGGTCACGAAACCGGGTCACGTCAGGTGGCGGATTCGGATAGCAGCACTGCTTCCGGAAATGCTACCGAGCTTTCCAAACGCCGGCGCCGGGGGCATCGGCGGGTCACCGGTGGTCGTGCGCCGGATCCTAACTTGGCCGTGAACGATCCCGCCCTCTCCGCGCGGCCGAGTGACCCAGATCGTGCCGCGTCCGGGGCCTCGGATGCTATGTCCGACTGGGAACACGAGCTGTGGTTAAAGGAACAGCGTCCCCCGCACTGGGGCTGAAAAACTCTGCCCCCACACGGCACGTCCGAGTTATCCACCTAATCCGCCACCAGGATCAACGATGTTCGTCCGGAGCCGTCCAAGGAGGCCAGACCAGTCGCGGTATCACGCGGCGCGGCCAGTACGACCAGACCCAGGTCGGAATCGGTTCCCGAAGCCGACAACAGCGACGCATCTTGACCAGCATCCTCGGATGCGCTCCACAGCACGGTCACCGATTCCGCCATGGTTTTCCGTTGGTCGTGCCCGGCGCTGTCCGGTTGGTGGACCACATCCACACTGTCACCGGGACGGATGTGTCGCAGGACTGCGGGATCGCTGACACGAATACTGGCCGCAGTGGTGCCGTCTGGCTGGCCTTTGAGGAGTCCCGGACCAAGCACTGAGGATTCCGTCAGGAATTGCCCGGGGACCAGGGCAACCGTGGCAGGCTGTCCCGTTACGAGTGCGGGGTCCGTGAGTGCGTCCTGGGGAACCCAATCGATAGGGACGTCCTGGACGTTCATATCCGAACTGGTCAATGCCTGCCCCGCGGGTATTGGATTGACCACGGTCACCACGGGGGAGGACTGCGCGCTCGGGGGAGCGAACCGCAGGATCAGTAGTGTGAGCGCCACGGCACACAGGGCAGCGGCGACCAACCGGTGGCGGCGGTTCACCGCCGTTCGGAAACGCAGACTCAGCGGATATCGGGGGCGGGCTCGTGGGCTCATGCCCGAACGTTATGAGCATTCACGGGTCCGCGGCGGAGTCGCCAACTCGGTTGGGGATGCGCGCGCGACTTCACAGGCCGCGGTCGCACTGTGGAGTGCCTATGCCGCGGTCATCTCACGACGCGCCGCAGGGGACTGCCGTTCAGGACGAGGAAGCCCCAGATGTACCAGCGCTCGAGGCGGCCTTGTTGGAAGAGGACTTCTCGGAGGAGCCGGACGAAGACGACGTCGAATTCGACGACGATGAAGATGAGCTGGACGCCGAGGAATCCGAGCCGTTCGAAGCGGAGGACTTGGCATCCGAACGAGAATCGTTGCGGTAGAAACCGGAGCCCTTGAACACCACGCCCACGGTGTTGAACTTCTTACGCAGCTGGCCACCGCACTCGGGGCATTCGGTCAGGGCATCGTCCGTGAAGGACTGACGGATGTCGAAGGCATGGCCGCAGTCTTTGCAGCCGTAGGCGTAAACGGGCACGGATTTCCTCGCAAGTAGTTGGCACTGGTGTGGACCGAGTGCCAATCTTACTCCGCCCCGGACGGCTGCGAAGTGTGATTCTTACTGCTCCCCAAGCCGACCACACCGCGTTCGGTCAGTGCCTTGGTCATCACGGCGTCGTGTGGTTCTCGCGGGATACTCCCGGCGACCAGGATCTCGTCGTGGAACACACACGCAAGCATCTCGGGCAGGGGATGCGCGGCCGCGAGTTTTTCCAGGAAGCGGTCGTAGTAGCCGCCCCCGAAACCCAGCCGAACGCCGTCGGCGCCCACGGCAACGGCCGGGATGACCATCAGAGCGATGGTTCGGAAGACCTCGATGTCGTGCCGGGGACCGATCGGTTCGCGCAGACCCGGCAACGAGCCGGGGGCAAGCGCGATTCCCGGCCGCCATTGGCACCACCGCATCGCACGGTCGGTCTCCACCACGGGCACCCAGACCCGGTGACCGGCTTGGTCCGCTGCCTCGAGAGCAGCCAGCAGCGGAGGCTCCGTGTCCAGGGGCAGGAACGCGGCCAGATCCCCGGTCGAGGTCCTGGCCAACTCCCGCATTAGGTGCTCGGTCAACGCGTGCGCTGCTGCCTGGCGCACCTGGGGTGAACGACGACGCCGCTCGGTCAGTATGCGCCGCCTCAGGTCGGCTTTCGTGGTCCCGTTCGAGGAAATGGAGGTCATCACAGTTCCGTCCTTGGTGGATTCGAGCGGCGGTCATCGAGGAGAAACGTGCGAAAGCGGGGTGTCCCCTCATGAAGGGACGATGACAAACTCTGCATATTTTGCCTCAATCAGCCACACGGAAGGATCGTCCATTAACCTGAGTTTATGAGCCCTAATCAAACCAAGCGCGCGCACAAGGCGGTCATCCCCGCGGCAGGTCTGGGAACTCGTTTCCTGCCGGCCACCAAGGCCATGCCCAAGGAAATGTTGCCGGTCGTTGACCGTCCCGCCATTCAATATGTCGTTCAGGAAGCCGTGGACGCGGGCCTGGACGATGTCCTGATGATCACGGGGCGTTCCAAGCGCGCCCTGGAGGATCACTTCGACCGTGTGCCCGCACTCGAGGCATCCCTCAAGGAATCCGGCAAGGACAAGCTGCTCACTGAAGTTGAGCACGCCTCCGACCTGGGTGAGATTCACTACCTGCGTCAGCAGGATCCCAAGGGCCTGGGCCACGCAGTGTTGCGTGCCAAGACCCACGTGGGCAATGACCCCTTCGCCGTGCTGCTCGGTGACGACCTCATTGACGAGAGCGAAGACCTGCTCGAACGCATGATCGAGGTTCAGCAAGCCACCGGTGGTTCGGTCGTGGCTCTCATGGAGGTTCCGCAGGAGCAGATCAGTGCCTACGGCTGCGCGGACATCACCGCGGTCGATGGCCAAGAGTACGTCCAGGTCAACGGATTGGTGGAGAAGCCCGCTCCGGAAGATGCGCCGTCCAACCTGGCCATCATCGGCCGGTACGTGCTGCACCCCGAGATCTTCGAGATCCTCGAGAACACCCCTCCGGGCCGCGGTGGCGAAATCCAGCTGACGGACGCCATGCAGACCATTTCCGACAAGGGTGATCAGGCGCACGGTATGTACGGCGTGGTCTTCAAGGGCCGCCGCTTCGACACCGGTGACAAACTGTCCTACCTCAAGGCCAACATCGTGCTCGCGTGCGAACGTGGCGACCTGGGTCCGGACCTGCGCGAGTGGGTCAAGGATTTCGCAAAGGACCTGCAGGACTGATAGTCAGTGTTCCGTGAACACTGAAGTCGTGTGGCCGGTAAGTGTGCAATGGGCGCAGCTGACGCTGCGCCCATTGTCCATGCGTGACCGTGCTGAATGGGACAGCGTCCGGTACCGGAATCGTGAGTGGTTGGAGCCGTGGGAGGCCAGCAACCCGCTGCCCGGGGGAGAGCCGCCCACGTACCGCCAGTTCGTGAAGCTGATGCGCGATCAAGCCAAACAGGGCACCTCGTTACCGTGGCTGATCACGGAAGTGAATCCGGAGACCGGCCGAGACGAATTGGTGGGCCAGCTGAGTGTTTCCAGCATCACGGGTGGCTCGTTCAGATCGGCCACTCTGGGGTACTGGGTGGATGCCGCTCAAGCGGGCCGAGGGATTGCGCCCATGGCGGTCGCAATGGCCACCGATTACTGTTTCCAGCATTTGAATCTGCACCGGATGGAAATCAACATTCGCCCGGAGAACGTCAAATCTTTGCGAGTGGTGCAGAAACTTGGATTCCGTGACGAAGGTTTACGGAAAGACTTTTTGCACATTTCCGGGCACTGGCGGGATCACCGGAGCTTTGCCCTCACGTCACCGGAGGTTCCCCGCGGGTTGGTGCATCGCTTCACGGGATCCGATGAACTCGTGACCGTGCACCGGGGACGTTTCTGATGACCCCGGCAAGGGTATTCTGAGGAAAGCACCGTGTAGCACGCAACGAATTACACCGTTGTAAGCAACACGGTCCTGTGTGGCGCAGATTTCGTCCCCCGCTCCTTTAGGGTAGGGGTCGTGGGATTGACGTGGGTAAGCAGCTCGGCCGTTTTGGCCATCGTGTGCGTGTTGTGCGCGGTATGGCTGGCACCCCGAATTCTGCGACGTGAAGACACCCCCGTGCTGGCACAGGTGGATGCGCGCGACCTCCGGTTCGATGCACCCCGCAATGGCCCACAGCACACTACAGTGAGTCTTGCGCCCAAGACATCAACCTACGAACGGGAGAGCACCATGGAGACGCCGGCAACGGAACCGTCCACCGCGGCATCTGCGCGCCGCCCCATGGCCGGCCTGCACATTCGGTGGGACCGCACCCTGATCTTCTTGGCCGGTGCCATGCTGTTGTTCACCGCTCTGATCACGGGTGTCATGGCTCCTTTCACCGCGGTCACCTGGGCTGTGCCGACCGTCCTGACTCTGCTGGGCATCGGTTGTGTTGCCGGATTGCGTTACCTGGCCGTCGAGGAACAAAACGTTCGTCGTGCCCGCGGTTCCGTGAGCGCTCCGGTGGAGCAGCCGGAGCAGAAGCTCTTCGACAACGAGGACGAGAACCGCCAGGAAGAACAGGTCCGCGAACGCCGTGCCATGGCCGCGCTGGATCTGCCCGTGCAGGTGGAACAGCCTGAGCAGCAGGTTGCCGCGAAGACTCATGAACCCGCCTACACCGTGGATGAACTGCGCGCGGAAGCCCTCAAGGTCGCTCGCTCCACTGCCCCCAAGTTCGAGGGCAAGGCCACCTGGAAGCCGGTTCCGGTTCCCAAGCCGCTGTACACCCAGGCTCCGGTCGTTCCCCCGCGTGAACCCGAGCCCCTGCAGGTTCCGCAGCGCCCCGCAGCCAAGTCCACCACGCTGAAGGACGCCGCCGAGGCGGGTGCACGGGAATCCGCGGCCCTCAATCTGGACGACGTCCTCAAGCGCCGCCGGGCATAGCGCGTAGAACCACAACGATTTAGAGAAATATTTTGATTCCGCGCCGCGGCCGTACCCAGCAGGGATGGTCGCGGCGCGTTTCTTATCTAGGGAGTGTCATGGCTGAGCACCAATGGGAGATTGAGCGCAAGTACGATGTCTCGCCCAAACAGGCGGCCAAGATCAAGCTGCACAAGGTCAAAGGATTCACGGTGGGCGAGCCCGCAATCTACGACTTGACGGCCGCGTACTTCGACACCGACGATTACGCGCTGAGCGGTGCCAACGTGGCCGTGCGGCGTCGTGCGGGCGGCGGCGACGACGGTTGGCACGTGAAGTACAAGGCAGGCAAGGTGCGTGGGGAGCTGCATTACGAGCCGCTCAAGACCTCGACGCGCATGCCCGCAGCGTTGCGTAAAACGCTGGTCGGGATCACCCTGGACCAGCCGCTCACGCCCGTAGCGACCATCAATACCAAGCGCGCCGAGTACCCGATCACCGCCGAAGACGGTCAGCAGCACGCCGTGCTGTGCGTGGATTTCGTCTGCGCGCGTGATGAGCGAGCCGGGGTCGATCGTGAGTGGAGCGAGTGCGAAATCGAGCTGAGCTCCAATGAACTGTCCAAGAAGCAGTCCAAGGCGGTCTTCTCGGCAGTCGAGGACATTTTGTTCGAGGCGGGGGCAGTGGCTTCCACGTCGCCGGCCAAGATTGCTCGCGCGCTGGGCCAGGACGAAGGGCCGGCCAAGGAACTGGCCGCGGACGGCAAGGACAAGGATTCTTCCAAGGACTCTGCGAAAAAGGACAAGAAATCCAAGAAGTCCACGAAGGAAGCTGAGAAGAAGCAAGCATCCGAACCCGTCCAGGACGCACCGACCAGCGGCCAGGACGTTCTGGCGGCCATGTGTGAAACTCTCACACGCCAGCTGCAGCACTGGGATTTCGCGGTGCGGATCGACGCGGATGATTCCGTGCATCAGATGCGGGTGCGCAGCCGTGCCTTGCGTAGCGTGCTGCACGCCTCGCGCGATTTCATCCCCGAGCAGATCGGGGCTGATCTCGAGGAACGCCTCAAGACTCTGGCGCGGGCACTCAGCGATGCTCGTGACGAGGAAGTCGCGGCCGAGCAACTGCACGCTCGGTTGGACGACGAGTTCCAGGGCCAGATCACGACCGCGGCCCGGCAGGACTTGTTTGCCGCCTCGGAGGCAGCGTCTGCCGACGCCGCTCGGGCCGTTCGCCGCATGCTGGACAGTCCCGAGCACATCCAGTTGTTGACTGACCTGCGGGCACTGTTCCAGGACTCCACGTTCGGTGAGCAGGCCGCGGGGCTGTCCGCAAAGAAATTCGCCAAGGCCGTCATGACGACCGCTTTGACGGACGTGATCCAGAAGGCCACGGCCAAGCCGACCGTGGATTCTGAGACCGGTGAAACCGAAGTCAGCGAGCTCGGTGCCGAGCTGAGCGAACGGCTGGCGCAGGCTGACGAGGATCCCGTGGCGCTGGCCGTTTACTTCGATCACCTGCACGACGCCCGCAAGGCCATCAAGTCCGTCCGGTACGTCAGCGATGCCCTGGACCGCGCGAATGTCGAGCCGGGCAAGAAACGCTCCAAAGCGGCGTCGTACGCCAAGGAATACCAGGACGAACTCGGTTCCCTCACGGACTGCGCCGTCATGGAACACTGGCTGGCCCGTGTGGCCCGCAGCTTCCAGCGCACCGGCAAGGACCGCTACGCAGTGGGTCTGCTGCACGGCATCGAGATGGCGTCCCTGCGAGCCCGCCTGGATGATGCCCCGGAGCTGATCGGGGACCTGGTGGAGGACATCCAGCGGGAACTTCCGAGCGAGGACTAACCGCCCGGCTGTCTGAAGCCGTCTGACCGACGGTAGAACCCCGCCAGAGTGGATCTCCGTAAAACGATCGACGGTACGACCTGGAACTTTCGTTTTCTGGGTCGTACCGTCGATCGTTTTACCGCTGCGCGGGTCGCGCGCTAGTTCTCGCTGATGAGCTGAATCAGGTTTCCGCAGGTGTCATCCAGGACCACGATGCTCACCGGACCAGCGTTCGTGGGTTCCATGGTGAACTCCACACCCTTCTCGCGCAGCTCGTCGAACGCCTCCTGCACGTCGTCCACCTGGAACTGCGTGTAGGGAACCCCCGCGGACTTCAGCGTGGATTTGAACTCGGGAGCACCGAAATTGGCGTCCGGCTCGAGGGGGAGCTCCACGCCGTCGGGATCGCCGGGGGAGGTGAGGGTGAGCCAACGGGCCTCACCGGCGGGAACGTCGTGCTTGAGCTCGAAGCCGAGCTTGTCGGTGTAGAACGCCAGAGCCTTGGCCTGATCGTCCACCAGGACACTGGTGATGTTGATGCGAATGCGCACGGGATGCTCCTGCTCAGGGACGGGTCGAGACGGACCGTTGGTCCGATTCCGGCTTAACGGTAGCGGAGGAGGGATCGGAAACAGCCGGATCCGCACCGTGCAGCTTGGCGTCGGAGGCGGCGTCGGCGGCCGGTTCATCGTCTTTCGGGGCGTAAACCTCGCGGTCGATCTGCGTTGCCAGAGGCTTCTCCTCCACAAAGAAGAGCAGCACCAGGGCAATGATCGTCAACGGCACCATGAACAGGAAGATGGGCAAGAGCGCGTCGTTGTAGGAATCGATTACCGGGATGCGCAGGGCATCCGGCAAACCCTGGACTGCGCCGGGCGTCAGGGAGTTGGCGCTGACCGGGGCGTTCGCGGCGGCCGGTGGCATCCGCTCCGCCAGGAGGTCGTGCAAACGGGTCACGAACACCGAACCGACCACGGCTGAACCGACCGTGGCACCCACCTGACGAAAGAAGTTGCTCGACGCCGTGGCCGTGCCGACCACGCGGTTGGGGAAGGAATTCTGGACGATGAGCACCAGGATCTGCATGCTCAGGCCGATTCCCGCGCCGAAGATGGCGATGAACAGGCACAGCTTCCAGATGGGATCGGCCGCGGTCATGGTGGACGTGAGCCACAGTCCCAGTCCGGTGATGACCATGCCGACGAGTGGGAAGAACTTGTACCGACCCGTCTTGGAGACGATCTGACCCGAAATTACGGAGGTGACCAGGAGGCTGCCCATCATGGGCGTCATCAGCAGTCCGGCCGTGGTCGCATCCACGCCCTTGGCCATCTGGATGTAGGTCGGCATGTATCCGAGGGCACCGAACATCACGATGCCGACCATTAGGCCGGCCACAGTGGTCAGGGTGAAGTTCCGGTCTGCGAACAGCGACAGCGGGATCACCGGATCCTTGACCTTGGACTCGGTCACGACAAAGGCACCGGCGGCGAGAACGGTGAACAGTGCCAGGCCCAGGATTTGTGGGGAGAGCCAGTCGTACTGCTGGCCGCCCCACGTGCAAACCAGGATGAGCGTGGTGGTGGCCGACGCCAGAAGCACCATGCCCAGGTAATCAAGGTTCAAGGATTTGGCGCGTTCGGGCCGGGGGATCCGCAGGAACACGGCCACGGCGGTGAAGGCCAGAATTCCCAGGGGGATGTTGATGATAAACGCCCAGCGCCAACCGGGTCCTTCGGTCAACCAGCCACCGAGCAGCGGGCCGGCCACGGAGGCCACCGCGAAGACGGCACCCATGACGCCCATGTACTTGCCGCGCTCGCGGGCGGGCACCACATCCGCAATGGCGGCCTGGGAGAGGATCATCAGGCCACCGCCGCCCAGACCCTGTACCACGCGTGCCGCGATGAGCAGGCTCATGGACTGGGCCGCTGCACCGATCACGGATCCTGCAATGAACAGCACCACGGCGGCGAGCAGGATGGGCTTGCGTCCCAAGAGGTCGGAGATCCGCCCGTACACGGGCATCATGACGGTTGAAGCGAGGATGTATGCGGTGATGACCCAACTCATGTGATCTACTCCGCCGAGTTCTCCCACCATGGTGGGCAGCGCGGTGGACAGAATGGTTTGGGACAGCGCCGCGAGCAACATGACCATCATCAGTGCGCCGAACAGCAGGACCAGGCGTGGCGGGGGTGCTGACTCTTCCGTGCTCGAGGTCCGGCCCGAGGCCGGCGCCGTGGTGTGACTCATGAAATCTCCTTGAATGCGGATCGGAAGACGGACAGGGCCTGCTCCACGGCACGGTCGACGACGTCCGGGTCAGAATTGCTGGTCAGGTCTTCGTTGTTTCGGTAAACGTATTTGAGGACCGAGCCGGCCATCAGAACGTAGGCCTGCGACCTCTCGGATGCCCGCGTACTGGTCGATGCGGTGGAATGCCCGGCAACGGTCGAGGCCACCAAGGACTCCGCTGCCGTGATGTGGAGCCCGATCTTTCGCGAGAGGTCCGGGTTGGCCGCGAGCAACTCCTTGCGTTCTGTGCCGGTAGCGCTGAATCCGGCGGAGTGCCGGAGGACGGCCATGAAGAGACGCACGGTTCGGGAGAACTCATCACCGGTGGTGGGGTCCTCGTAGTTCTCCAGGGCTGCCTGCGGAATGTGAACCGGCTTCAGCCCCAGAACGGCATCTTCCTTGCACGCGAAGTAGTTGAAGAAGGTTCGACGGGAGACCCCCGCACGTTCGGCAATGGCCTCCACAGTGGTAGCACCGTACCCGTTTCGGCGGGACAGCTCCCATACGGCCTCGTGGATTTCGCGTGAGGTCTGGGCTCGATGACGCTCACGTAATGACACATTCACTTCTGACACCGGTACATATTATGCACTGGTGCAAACTTGCACAAGTGCAAGGACTGCTGATGTGGGCCCACACCCAAGGTTGTGTTCAGGTAACAATCAGGAGGTTCGGTGTGGGCACGCATACCTGGTTGTTACGGTAATAATGTTCTGGCCACGCATGATCCCGAGTGGCTGGACATCCGTAGAGACCGAGGACCCGCGCAGATCGTCAACAGGTTCCGGCGTCGGAGGTCGGTGTGTGAGTACCGGTCCCGTTCGCAGAAAGTGCAACCTGATATCCAGATTTCTATGATTGGCGATAGTCAAGAAGTGGGGGCCTAGCGTGAAGAACAAGAGCGCTCGAAAACTCTTGAAATTCGCCGTCTCACAGTTCACGTACCCGCGTGATCCGAAAGACTTCCTTCAGGTGTTCAACAACCTGACCAGTGCCCGGTACACCCGGGGAATCGTGTCACATGTGACCCGTGAAACACCGGACACCTCCACCATCTTCTTCAAGGCCGGGGACGGGTGGATTCCCCACGTGGCCGGTCAGTGGGCACGCATTGGAGTCTCACTCAACGGCAAGCGGGTGTGGCGCCCCTTTTCCATCAGCGCCGCAGAGGGCCACGATCCCTCCATCACGGTGAAAGCCAACGGTGAGGTGTCCACGTTCTTGGTGCACGACGCCGAACCCGGCACTCTCCTGTACCTGGAGGAACCCTCCGGCCAGTTCGTGTTGGAGGAAACTCCCGCGAGCATCCTGTTCATCGTGGCGGGTTCCGGCATCACCCCGGTGATGTCCATGCTCCGCACGCTCATGCCGAGGCGCCCCGACCACGATGTGGTGCTGCTGTACTCATCCAGATCCCGTGAGGACTGCATCTTCCACGACGAGATCCTTGAACTGGCGGACCAGTTCCCGGGATTGAAACCCATTTTCCGGTTCAGCCGCGAAGACGGTCGCATCGACTTCTCCGACACAGGGGACATCCCGCGATTGTGCCCCGACTACCAGGATCGCGAGATCTACTCGTCCGGCCCCGATTCCTTCGTGAGCCAGGTACAGGACATGGCCATCCTCTTCGGCGGCGAATCCCGGGTGGAGCGCTTCGACCTCACCCGGCGCACCAGCGCGAGTGGCAACGGTGAAGTGTATTTCTCCAAGTCCGGGGAAACGCTCGAGGTCACCGGGGCGGATTCCATCCTGGAAGCGGCCGAGAATTCGGGTCGGCAATTACCGCACGGCTGCCGCATCGGTATTTGCCGCAGTTGCCTGGTCCCCATGACGGACGGCCAAGTGTCCGACATCCGAACCGGCGAGGTGACACACGATCCGGGGCTGGTACAAACGTGCATCACCCGACCAGCACCCTGGGTGGAATTGGACGTCTAGCGGCCCTGCCGCATTCCCGCCCACCCCATAGATTCAGCCGACAGGCATTCACACCCCTCTGAAGGAGCAACGCATGACAGCAACATTGGAAGAGCAGACACCCACCTTTGAATTAGAGCGCTCGCGTCCAACGCCCAACCCCTTGAATCTCACTGAGGAACAACTCATTGAGCTCGAGGTCAAGTTCGACGCCATTCGCGATGACATCACGGCCAAGCGCGGCGATTCCGACGCGCGGTACATCAATCGGGTCATCAAGCTCCAGCGCAGCTTGGAAATGGTGGGACGCGCTTCCATGTTGTTCTCCAAGCACAAGCCTTTCTGGTTCTTGGGGGTGGGCTGCCTGGCGGGCGGCAAGATCCTGGAGAACATGGAGATAGGTCATAACGTTCTGCACGGTCAGTGGGACTGGATGAACGACATGGAAATCCACTCCACCACTTGGGAATGGGACTTCGTAGCGCCGGCATCGGGCTGGCAGCGAACCCACAATGAAACCCACCACACCTGGACCAACGTGGTCGGTAAGGACCGCGATGTGGGCTACAACGTGCTGCGCATGGATCCTTCGCAGCCGTGGCGCCCGGCCAACCTGCTCAACCCGGTGATCAACGCCGGCCTGGCACCCATGTTCGAGTGGGGCATCGCGATTTACGATGTCGAGTTCGACCAGTACTTGGAGGGCACCAAGCCCAAGGAGGCCATGCTCAAGGACCTCAAACGGGTCCTGAAGAAGTTCGGTCGGCAGAGCGCCAAGGATTTCGTCCTGTCGCCGCTGTTGGCCTCGCTGACCGGCTCGGCCAAGTCCTCGATCAAGGGTTACGTGGCCGCCAACGTGATCCGTAACCTGTGGGCCCACGCCGTGATCTTCTGCGGTCACTTCCCGGACGGTGCCGAAACCTTCACGGAAGAGGACATCGAGAACGAGTCCCGCGGTCACTGGTATTTGCGCCAGGCCATGGGCTCGGCGAACATCGACGGTTCCAAGTTCATGCACTTTATGACCGGCAACCTGTCGTTCCAGATCGAGCACCATTTGTTCCCGGATCTGCCGTCCAACCGCATGGCCGAGATCGCTCCGCGGGTCAAGGCGATCTGCGAGGAGTACGGCATTCCCTACACCTCTGGTCCGTTGCCCAAGCAGGTTTTCGAGGCGTGGCGTAAGGTCTTCCGGCTCGCTCTCCCGTGAGTCGCGGGGCAGGATCGACGGGGGTGGATGATGGGCGGTCCGGTAGAGTTTCACGGGTGAAAATAACCACCCTGGCTCTCGTCGGACCGTCACAACACGGGGTCAGAATGCACGCGAGTGCCCTGGCCCATCACACTCCGCACGCCGAGCGCATCGAGGGTGAGATCACCGAGATCCTGCCGCGCCTGCTGGCCAGCGAAGGGCCGGTGCACTTTCATTTCACGGACCGGATCTTCGGCCACAACGCGCACGACGCCTCTGGGACCGTCGAGCGGATCGCGGCTCACCGTCCCGTATCGGTCACCCTTCACGACATCCCGCAACCCTCCGACGGCCACGCCTTCACGGCCCGTTGTGCCGGTTACGCTCGCGTGGTCGAAGCAGCGTCCACGGTGATCGTGAGTAGCGAGTACGAACGTGACCTTCTGATCAGGCATTCGGGTCTGCCCACGGATACCCCCGTGCACGTCGACCCGTTGCCCATCGACCGTGCCCCCGCCCTCGAGGTAGTCAGCGATCCCCTCGGGTTCGTGAACACCCCCACCGTGGGACTTCTCGGGTTCATCTACCCGGGCAAGGGCCATGCGCGGGTGTTGTCCGCCTTGGCATCCAGTGATCACTCCGCCGACGTCGCCGCGCTGGGTCGGCCGTCGGACGGTCACCAGGACCTCGTGGCCGAGTTCGAGGAACGTGCGGGCGCGCAGGGTCGACGCTTCCATGTCACCGGCTTTCTGGCCGAGGAGCAGCTCACCGCGGCGGCACGCTCGGTCACGGTCCCAGTGGTCGCGCCGGAGCACGTCTCCGCATCGGGATCGGTGGGGCGCTGGATCGCCAGCGGCCGCCGGCCGATCGTCACCCGGCACCCGTTCTTCGAAGAGCTCCGTGATCGTGCACCCTGGGCGTTGACCCTCACCGATGACCTCCCTTCGGCCTTGAACGCCGCACTCGAGAATCCCGCTTCCACGTGGATCGACGCACGGGACTGGAACGATTCCGACGTCCCCTCCACCGCTCACGCCGCCCGTACCCAGTGGTCCCGACTGTCAGCTGCTGACCCGAACCTCCAGCCCCATGGACCGTCCAACGCGCGATCAACGACCTCCGCGGAAGTTCCACCGGCGAAGCCTGGGGCGCCCTCGGAATCGCCGGTGACACCGTGATCCCGGGTGCCCGCACCATCGACGCCTCGCACCAGGAGAACGCCCCGCGCGTCAGCGTGATCGTGCCCTACTACGAGAACCAACTCGGACTGGACCGGCTGCTTCGTGCGCTGGAACGACAAGATCTTCCGCCGCACGAGTTCGAGGTGATCGTCAGCGATGACGGGTCGGCCGAGGCACCCGCGACCCGAGCGACGTCGTACTCGATCACCGTCACCCGGCAGGAAAACCTGGGATTCCGTGCGGCCGCGGCGCGCAACAAGGGCGCGGCGCTCGCGCGGGCACCCCGGCTCGTATTCCTCGACGGGGACATGATGCCCGAACCCGGATTCCTCACCGCAATGCTCGCGGGTCTCGAACGCCACGATGACGGTCACGGCGTCCTGGCCGTGGGTGCCCGCCAGCACGTGGACGTCTCCGCATGCACGCCGGCCCAGATCGACCAGTGGCTGGCTCTCGGACATGCCGACGGCGCTCGTCGACTCACGGACCCTGCCTGGCTTTCGGACGGCTACGCCCGCACGAACGACCTGGCAGAGGCCGGAGTCGAGGATTTCCGACTCATCATCAGCGCGCTCATGGGCGTGGACCGTGAGCTCTTCGAACGAGTGGGCGGATTCGACGAAACACTGACCGGCTACGGGGGAGAGGACTGGGACCTCGCCTACCGGTGCTGGCAAGCGGGCGCGCGCTTCGCTCACGTTGCGGGGGCAGTCGCGTGGCACGATGGCCCTGACTTGGGTGAGCGGCCTGACACCCGGGATATCAAGGACGCCGAGACCATGGCACTGGCTCAGCGCATCCCGCTTGCGTCCACCCGCGGGCGGGGTCTGGTCGTCGGGCAATCGGCCGTGGTGGTTCGGGTGCGCGGTCACGAGAATGACGGTGAGGCGTTCCTGACGGCGATCCAGTTGCTCCGGGACACGGACGCCGGCGTCTGGTTCGTGGACCGCGACTCGGTACCGGTTGTCCTTGCACAGGATCCCAGGATCAGGGTGGGTGAGCCGAGATCGAAGATCGTTGATCGATCCCGCTACGTGGTGGATGTCCTGGCCCCGCTCACCCTGGACGAAGCGCTGGGTGCGTTGTGTGAACGCGGTGAACAAAGCGCCCCCGGGCTACTGGAGCTGCGGGAGACACGTAGGGTGAACCGTGGGGAATCGGACGCATCAGACGCGTGCCACGCGGCTCGTCCGGCAGACACGCACCAACGCATCGAAGGACGGGTGGCACATGGCTGAGGCATTGGGATTCGATCCGCACGACCCCGGTCGCCGAGCGCACTACGGTGAGTTTTACGGGCTCACCGAACTACCGGATGCCCCGATCTTCATGGTGCACGGCAATTGCCAGGCCGAGTCACTGCGCGTGCTCCTGCACGGGGCGGGGGAGGGTCGCTGGCACGGTGTGCGGGTTCCACCGGTTCACGAGTTGCTGGCCGAAGACCTACCGCATCTCACGCGATTACTGAACCGTTGCAGCTTTGTGGCGACCCAACCCGTCGCTTCCGGGTATCGCGGATTGCCCCTGGGATCGGATGAAATTCTCGCTCTGACCCCTGCGGATGCTAGCGCCGTGAAGTACCCCGTGATGCGGTGGACTGCGCTCATGCCCACGCTGGCGATCGTGCGGGCAGCCGGCGTCACGGACCCGCCCATCGCGCCCTACCACGACCTCCGAGTGCTGGTCGCAGCCGCTCAAGGACAGAAATCCGTGCGCCTGGAGCCTGTGTCCCCGGAGGCTGTTCGCGCTTCCCGGGACGAATCACTGCGCCAGTTGCGAACCCGGCAGGAGGCACACGGGACGGTGGACGCGGCGTCGTTGTTCGAAGCCGCTGGCCCCAACGCCGCGTACGTGATCAACCACCCGAGCAATCAGGTGCTGATGGGTGTGGCCCGGGCGATTCTCGACGACCTGGGCCGAGCGGGCGAGGTCAAGGACCCGGGGCGCGTATTGCTCGGCGGCATCCGCGCACCGATTTACGAGTCCACACTGGATGCGCTGGGGTATCGCCCCGAGGAGCTCGAGGGCGGTTCGCGCGAGCACTGGATCATCGGCGGCGAAAAGGTTTCAGAGGCCGACGTCGCCGCGGAGCACCTCGGCTGGTACGCGCGCTTCCCGCAGGTGGTTGCCGCTGGCATGAAACGCCACGAGCGGCTCATCCGCACCATGCAGCTGGTCGACTAGCGCGGAGGACATCCCCACATGATGAGCGAGAGCGGTACTGAACCGGGCGCAGCAATACCCAGAAGTCCCGAAACTGCCGAGACCACCGAGACGCCGGATCTCCGAGACCGGGCCGCCGCATCCATCCGTGATCTGCTGCGCCAACGCAACGGCAAAACGATCTGCCCTTCCGAGACCGCACGTGCGATTGGCGGGGACGACTGGCGGGACCTGATGCCGTTGGTGCGCGACGTTGCCGCGGGGCTCGTGGACCAGGGGCAGGTGATCGTGCAGCAAAAGGGCAAAACGGTAGACATCGCTGCTGCTCGCGGCCCCATTCGCTTGGCGCCGGGTCCCACGCTGAACGGGACCACGTCGAACGACTGACCACAATGTGACACAAACGCCACGCATAGCCTGCGTTCTCGTGGGAATGTTGTAGCCGTCTGAGTAATGACTGAAGCCCCGAGCGATCGAATCGCTCGGGGCTTCAGTCATTGTCGCCGGTTCATGGTCTACCGGTGGAAGCGGCTATCGCATCAGTGCCGGGGACCGACCTGACCGTTGGGCACCAGCTTGCGACCCGCGGCGCGGGAGGCCTTGGTGACGAACCGTTCCAGGGGGCCTGAACCCAACGCGTGCTGCCATGCCGTGGCCACCAGCGCGGCCACCGCGATCTGGACGATCAACCAGAACATCGGGGTTTCGCTGATGGGTACGAAGGCCAGAAACACCAGGTGCGCACTGTAGATGGTCAGGGTCATGGATCCCATGGCACCCAGGGGAGCCAAGAAACGACCGATCCACCGGCAGATCAACAGGAAGATTCCCAAGGCCACCATGGCCAATCCCGCGCTCACCGCGATGGCGAAGGGCGTGTTGGTGTGCGGACCGGAGATCAGCAACCAGCTCATCGTAGTGGTCGGAAGCTCGGGGTCTGGACCGTAATTCTGAATGGTCATGACCTCCTTGTTGGTCAGCCACGGGGTGGCCGCGACCAATGCTTCGCGTACATCGAAGCGAAGCAGCATCAACATGGACAGGCCCTTCGCCACGGCCGCGATCACCGCTCCGAAGATCACCATCAGAATCTGGGTCCGATCACGGGTCAGGGGCAACCGCCCCAGCGCCATGCCCAGGCAGATGAATGCCATCCACGGCAATGCGGGATAAGTTCCGGTGAGGAATAGCTCGGCCAGGACCGTCCCGGGCTCCGACACCAAGTCCACGAGGTTGGCGTTGTCGTGCACGTGTCCGGGCAGGACCGTCAGGGAGAACTGCATGAGCATCGGGGCGAAGATCATGAAGAGCGCGGCGCTCGTCAGTAGCCAGCGCACGGACATGATGGTGAAGGGAATGGCCAGCAGGAACATCAGGCCGTAGTAGATCAGGATGTTGTACGCCGGAAAGTCCAAGGTGTTGAGGAGTAACCCGAGGGCGAACAACATCAGTGCGCGCACAGCGATG
This sequence comes from Kocuria sp. CPCC 205235, assembly GCF_040980905.1. NCBI lineage: Bacteria > Bacillati > Actinomycetota > Actinomycetes > Micrococcales > Micrococcaceae > Kocuria > Kocuria sp. CPCC 205235. The sequence continues at coordinate 65,838 of NZ_JAVKPR010000005.1, read as the reverse complement.
CCCACGCGAGCGCGACGCGCGTCGATGCCCTTACGTGGGTTCCTGCCACCCGTGAGGAATGCCAGGCTCACGCCCGCCAAGACGGCGAACAAGGCGGCGGAATGGCCGCCGAACAGCACCCACGTCAACGAAGGCTGATCGGTGGTGCCCACGGAGGCGGGCAAGGTGTGGACCGCGATCATGCCGAGAAGCGCAAAGCCTCGAGCGACGTCGACCCCCATGATGCGTCGCTTGGTGCGTCGCCCGTCCGCGCTGGCCACGTTGCGTGTCGCCGCGGCTTGCCGAGGCGAGGGTGCGGTGGCGCGCGGCGGGGCAGTGACCACCGGAGCATTTTCGCGCCAGTGCTGGGCCTCGGTCGTGGACGTGCGGCCGTTGTCGGAGCCACCGGTCCACACCTCCCGCTGCGGGCGCTGTCCGGGGCGGGGCCGCTCGCCGGGAGCCAGGTACCCTTCGGGTATTTCCTCCACTGCTTGTTCGTTCATCGGGTGGCCTCCTCGGGGGCAGCCGCCGAGACGGCCTGTGGTGTCGTGATGGGTGCAGTGGACAGGATGGGAAGATCATGTCCCGCAACCGGCGGTCCGGGAACAACCTGGGCACTGATGGCCTGGTCCCCGGGTTCGAGATGTCGGATGGGGTTTCCGCCCCAGTTGCCGTCGGCGGGTACGGTTTCCTGGCGCATGACCAGCGAACCGGGACCAACCGTGGAGCGTTCCTCGATCGTGGCACCCGGCAGCACAAAGCTGTTGGGGCCCAACGTGGAACCGCGGCGCATTGAGACCGGCTCCAAGCGCATGATGCGGTCGTGGAACAAGTGGGTCTGCAACACGGTGCCGCGGTTGACGGACACACCCTCTTCCAGGGTGACCAGGTCGAACTCGGGCAGCCACCAGGTCTCGCACCAGACGCCGCGTTCCACACGAGCACCCATGAGGCGGGTCCAGGCATTGAACAACGGGGAGCCCACGCTGAGGCGGATCAGGGACGGCACGGCCAGGGACTCGGAGAACACGTCCGCCAACTCGTTACGCCACACGAACGAGCTGAACAGCGGGCGCTCGCCGGTGCGGAAGCGACCCATGAGGGCCCACTTGACGATCACGGGGACCAAGCACGCCAACGTGCTGGCGGCCAACAGGACCGCGCCGGACCACAGTGCGGTGTAGAGCAGACCCTGCATGCCCATGCCGTGGGCCATGTAGATGCTGGTCAGCGCGTACACGATCATCAGGTCGATCCACGCGGACACCATGGCCGGGACCATGCGGAACGCCTCCACGAATCCACGTGCCGCCTGAAGACGGCGGGGCGGACGGAAGGTTGCCGACTCGTCGGCTTCCGTGTGGGCGCGGGCAATGGGTTGAGCACGGCGGCCAAGCCACGACGAACCCACGGGGGCCTTGTGGGGAGCGGAACTCAACACAGCCACCAAGGCGTCTGCGGGAAGGTCACGGTCCGGTCCCACGATCGCTGAGTTACCCACGAACGTGCGTTCCCCGATCACGGAAGTACCCAGGTGCACCCAGCCGAATCCTGCCCGGTGCGAGGCAACGAGCGAGTGGTCGGCCAGGAAGGAACCGTCCTTGAGGGACGTGAGGTGCGGAATGGTCTCTGCTGTGGAGATTTCGACCGAGCGCCCCACGCGTGCGCCCAGCAAGCGCAGGAACAAGGGGGTGATGCAGGACGCGTAAATCGGGTAGGTCGAGATCAGCGTGCGCTGCATGAGGGTTTCGGTGAGCCAGGTGGCCCAGCCCACGGGACCGTTCTGTGGGAAGTAACCGGGGGTGATCATGCCCGCGACCAGGCGCACGCAACCCACCACGAGCAACAGCCACACTGCAGCGGTGATAATGACGAAGACCGGCACCCACAGCGCGAGGACCGGGAAAACCAGTTCATAGAACTCGATTCCGATCACCTGCGGCAGGATCAGGAGTGTGCCCGGGATGATTGCCAAGAACGGCAACAGGCCAATGATGGCCGCGCCCCCGGAGTAGGCCAGGTGAGACTTGACCCTGCCCCAGGTGGGAAGGCCAGATACGGCCTCCGGAGCGATGTCGGGCCAGGTCTGCGAGGCGGCACCGCGATGGTACATGGGGGAGCCGCCCCACAGCTCGTCGTTCGGAACCGTGCCGGTCACGTGCGAGCCCGGCAGTACCTCTGCCCCTTCGCCCACACGGGACCCGGGGTCCACGAGCGTGCGGGTACCCACTCGTGAATTCGCGCCGATCTCAATGGCGCCGACATGCAAGGTGTCGCCGTCGAGCCAATAGCCGGCCAGGTCCGCCTCGAATTCCACGGTGGCGTTGTCTCCGATGGAGACAAGACCGGTGACGGGCGGCATGTGGTGCAGGTGTGCACCGCGGCCCACCTTGTTGCCGAAGAGACGGTGGAGAGTCCGGGCCATGGGCGTGCCCAGAAGAACCTCGTACTTGTTGAACACCACGAGACGCTCGGCGGCCCAGACCCGCAAATGAGTCCACTTGCCACGCGGATAATGACCGGGTTTGAGCCCTGCAGTCAGCAGTCTCACGGCGGCGGAGCCCAGCAGCACGCGACCTGGCAGGGAGAACATCACGAGCCAGCCAATGACCAGCGGCAGCAACGGAGGAGTGGGTACCCAACCGGCGCCGACAACCACCGCGAGGATCCACACGACGATGAGTGAGCCCACCACGTAGCGCAAACCATTGACGATGTTCAGACCCACGAGGAAACCGCCCTGGACCCAGCCCGTCCATGCGGGCAAGGGCGCGGGTTCACGCTTGGAATCCTGGGACGCCTCGAGCGTCTCCAAGTAGTTGGCCATACCCCGCAGGGTGGGGTCCGCGTAAATGCGGGCGATTTCGGTGTCAGGGTGGGATTGGCGCAGTGCCGAAACGAGTCGGGCCACGCCCACCGAGCTACCGCCCATGGCGAAGAAGTCACTGTCCTCGGTGAAAGGCAGGGGACCGAGCTGGTCGGCCCACAGCTCCGCGAGCCATTCGAGGTCGCGGTCCAGTGAGGGCGTCTGATCGAGGTCATCGGTGGGCATTGGCCAGGGCAGTGCCTTGCGGTCCACCTTCCCCGAAGTCTTGAGCGGGAGTTCGTCCATGGTGCACAGCGCGGGCACCATTTGGCCCGGGAGTCGCTCCGAGAGCCAGGCGCGCACGGCGACCAGATCAACCGAGCCTTCGAACTCAGGGACCAGGTAACCGGCGATGATGTTGTCGCCGCCAGGGGTGGGATGCACGGCGCAGGCACCGACGCGAACGCCGGGGACCGAGCTCATGTAATCGTCGATCTCGCCGAGTTCCATGCGGCGTCCGGAGACCTTGACCTGGTCATCCACGCGGCCCGCGAAGACGAGACCTTCTTTGTCCGCCTTGACCATGTCGCCGGTGCGGTAGGCGCGTTCCCAGCCCAGAGAAGGCAGCGAGGCGTACTTTTCGGCATCCTTGGCGGGGTCCAGGTAGCGGCCCAGGCCGACGCCGCCGATGATCAGTTCGCCGGTCTCGCCCCAGGCCACGGGCTGGCCTTCGGTATCAACCACGGCCAACTGCCAGCCGGGCACGGGCAGCCCGATGCGAATTGGTGCGTCACCGGTCAGGATGGCACCCGAACCGATCACGGTGGCCTCGGTCGGGCCGTAGGTGTTCCAGACTTCACGTCCCGGGCGGACCAAGCGCTGAGTGAGTTCCAGCGGACATGCTTCACCGCCGAAGATCAACAGACGTACGGTGTCCAGGGCCTCACTCGGCCACAGCGATGCCAGGGTGGGCACCGTGGAGACCGCGGTGATGCGGTGGTTGATGATCCAGCGGCCAAGATCGGGACCGGACCGAACGACGTCGCGCGGGGCCGGTACCAGCGTGGCGCCGTAACGCCAGGCGAGCCACATTTCTTCGCAGGATGCGTCGAAGGCCACGGACAGGCCCGCCATGACACGGTCGCCCGGGCCCATGGGTCGCTTCTGCAGGTACATTTTCGCTTCAGCGTCCACAAGGGCTGCGGCGGAGCGGTGGGTGATCGCTACGCCCTTGGGCTTGCCGGTGGAACCGGAGGTGAAGATGATCCAGGCGTCGTCCTGGGTGCGAGGCTGCTCGGTATCACCCGTGGTTTCGATGCTCTCCATGCGGGTGAGTTCCAGGTTGCGACCGAAGATCGCGGCCACGCCGGCTTCTTCCCAAACGGTGTTGGCGCGCTCGTCCGGGTCGTCCCAATCGACCGGGACGTAAGCGGCCCCCGCGAACAGCGTGGCAAGGATGGCGACATAGAGGTCTGCGCCACCGGAAGGGACACGAATACCCACGCGGTCGCCGCGTCCCACGCCGATATCCCACAGGCGCTGGACGTGCGTTTCGATGCGGGCTTCCAGCTCGCCGTAGGGCACGCGCTCGTGCTCGTCTTCGAGAGCAATGGCATCCGGGTATTGGGCAACGGTGTCCAGCACGATGTCCACGAGTGTGCGTGGTTCCGGCGGTGTCTCGACAGGGTAAACAGCCCGGTCAGACGCTATTTCTACTATTTTTTCAGGTGTTTGTGACGAATCTTTTTTTAGAAGACGGTCCATCGAAAAGCTCCCCCATTTGCGAACCATGTAACGCAGGGGGCGCAGAACTGCGCACTGGAAAAGGCGGCAGTCTGGTGTCATGAAATTGCCCGATCAGGTCCCCCGACCGTACGGGCAGCGCGTCATGCTGTCGCGCAAATAGTGGATCTCCAGCGTCCCCCTGCTGGTTCATTTGTGTCTTAAACGTAACGGCCCTAATCGATGATTTGCAATCGGAATACCTAACGATTTGATTAAGGCCGGAGTGACAGTTGGGGAGTATTTCTGTCTCCGCTAGTCAGGCGGGAAATTACTAACGAGTAGACATGCCGATGAGCGAGTATGAGCCTGCTCACTACGTAACGGACCCGGCCCGGACGGTTACGCGGTGGTCACGAAGTGCCCCGAATGTCTGGCCATCAGGGACCGCGTTGTCCCCAACGTTGTGTGAAGTTCATCTGGGCGTTGCACTCGATTCCTAGACTGCAGCAGATTGTCTACGCGTGGATGAGTGAGGGATTGCTGCATGGGCTCAAGGAGTCATCGACCATCCGAGGATGCCGCCATGTCCTTGAAGGAAGGGCGAGCGCTAGGTGAGGACGGGGAATCGGGCGAGCTTGCTGGCGGCGTCGAAAATCCTGGCTCAGGAGACGGCGTCGAAGCGCATGACTTGTCGACGAGTGAAGTACTTCGTGCCGACGAGGAAGACCCCTCGGAACTGCAACCACCCGATGCAACACCAGCGCCCGTCAACGCACCCGTCAATTCAGTGCACGTGCCACGGTTCCTGGCCATCACGGTGGGGATTGCCGGGCTGCTGATCTTGTTGGCCGGGCTGCAGGGTGCGCAGGACATCGTTGCACCGATCTTCCTGGGGCTGAATCTCCTGATAGTGGTGTACCCGCTGCAGCGATGGCTCTCGGCGAGGATGCCGCGCATCGCGGCGGCCGCGATAGCCCTCATGGTGGTGCTCGGGGTGCTCACCTTATTCACCGCGATGGGTGCGTGGTCCGTGGCCGAGCTGGTCAACGAGCTGCCGCATTATCAGGACGAATTTGCCCGATTGATCGATGAGTCCATCGGTGCTTTGGCCTCCCTGGGCATTTCTACGGAGATGGTGGAATCCAGCCTTCAGGGTGTGACCGCCGGGAACATCATGAGCCTGATAACCCCGATCCTCAGTAACGTCTCCGCCATCATGGGGCTGCTGGCCACGCTGGTCATGGGCGTGTTCTTCTTGAGCATGGATTCCGCGACCACGGGGCGCCGGCTCACCCGGTTGGCCGAGGATCGACCGCACGTTGCCGGTGCCATGGTCGACTTCGCTCAAGGGGTTCGTCGTTACTGGGTGGTGACAACTGTGTTCGGCCTGATCGTGGCGCTCCTGGACGTGCTGGCGCTTCAGATCATTGGTGTGCAGCTCATCTGGGTCTGGGGGATCCTGGCCTTCATCACCAATTACATTCCGAACATCGGCCTGGTTCTGGGGATGATTCCGCCGGCCATCCTGGCCCTGCTCGACGACGGCTGGGTCGCGATGCTCGCCGTGGTCACCGCCTACAGCGTGCTGAATTTCACCGTGCAGTCGGTGATTCAACCCAAGTTCACTGGTGAGTCAGTGGGTGTCACGCCCACCATGTCCTTCTTGTCGCTGATGTTCTGGTACATGATTCTCGGCTGGCTCGGCGCCCTTGTGGCCCTGCCGGCCACGCTGTTCCTCAAGGCACTGCTCGTGGATGCGGATCCGAACGCACGGTGGATCAACGCGTTGATCTCATCCCGGAAGAAGGACTACCTGCCGCAGAAACCCGATCCTTCGGGGTCGACCCCCACAGACGATGCCGAGCCTGCCGCGGGCGGCGACCATGTCAGACAGCAGGCCTGAGGAGTTCTGCCACCGCTTTGACGCAGGCGGCCACCGCGTTCGTCAGCTGATCGATCGTCAGATTCGTCGAGGACGACGCCGCGTTCGGGTCCGTTTCACGGCCCACCGTGGCGGATCCTTGCGTTCGGACGGCCGGAACGTGGATGAACGTTCCGGGCAGGTTGGTCTCGTGTAGCAACGCCCGATATACCGCATTGCACAGGAAGGCCCCAGCATCGTCAGAAACCTCGGCGGGCACGCTCACGGATCTGATCGCTGCCACTAGTAATGCGGGGTCAATGCGGGTGTTGAGGAATTCGGGGCCCTGGTCCAGGGGCGCGGCAGGCCGCGGGGCGCCGTCGTTATCGGGAATGCGACCGTGACCAACGTTCCTGGCGCGACGCTCGGGTGTTACTGCGGCGCGGCCGCCGGCCTCACCAAGGGCGAGAACGGCGTTGGGGCGGTGCGTTTCGATAGCCCGCAGAAGGGCGGGGGCCGAACCGGACCAGGTGACCGGGAGGATGCTGGTGACGACCTCGAGCCCCGGGTCCCACTCGAAGCCACGCAGCCTCTCTACCACCGCGCCGCTGGCGTTCTCGGTGTCTTGGCCGAAGGGCTCGAACCCGGTCACGAGGATTTTCATGGGTCCACGGTAACGGCAGGCGCGTGGGCCTCTAGTGATGACGACACACCAGCGAGCCTGCACCAATGTGTTAGGCACCTCACAGGTGTTTAGACTATGGGGGATTGCGTAAGCCGCTCGATCCTGCGGCCCGGCACATCTTCCCCATCAAACACACGACAGCCGGGACAGCGCCGTTCGTGCGAATCAGGTCCCTGCAGAAGGGCTTGCTGAGATGAACTCCATAGTTCTGACACTGATCGGCTTAGCCATCATCCTTGCCGGGTACCTTTTGTACTCCAAGTTCATTGGCGGGAAGCTCTACCGCCTCAACGACGCCAATGTCACTCCCGCCCATGAGTTCCAGGACGGAGTGGACTTTGTCCCAACCAATAAGTACGTGTTGTGGGGTCACCACTTCACCTCCGTGGCCGGTGCGGCACCCATTGTCGGTCCGGCCGTGGCCGTGATCTGGGGCTGGGCTCCGGCCTTCCTCTGGGTCACGCTCGGCACCGTGTTTTTCGCGGGTATGCATGACCTGGGTGCCCTGTGGGCCTCCATCCGGAACAAGGGGCAGTCGATCGGCACGCTGTCCGGTCGCTACATCGGTAACCGTGGTCGCAACCTGTTCCTGGTCGTGATCTTCCTGCTCCTGCTGATGGTCAACGCGGCCTTCGCCACGGTGATCTCCAATCTGCTGGTAAGCCAGCCGACCTCCGTGATCCCGGTGTGGGGCGCCATTGTGGTGGCGCTGCTCATCGGTCAGGCGATCTACAAGTTCAAGTGGAACCTGGTGGTCGTTTCGATCGTGGGAGTCGTAGCGCTGTACGCACTGATCCTGGTGGGCGATCGTTTCCCCATCTCGCTGCCGGACACCATCATGGGCATGTCCGCCGGGGCGTTCTGGGTCCTGATTCTCTTCGTGTACGCGGGCATTGCGTCCCTGCTGCCGGTGTGGATGCTGCTGCAGCCGCGTGACTACATCAACGGTCTGCAGCTGTTCATCGGTCTGGGACTGCTCTACGGAGCGATCTTGCTGTCCAACCCCACCATCGTGGCGCCGGCTTACAACAACAACCTTCCGCCGGACACCCCGAGCATCGTTCCCCTGCTGTTCGTGACCATTGCCTGTGGTGCGATCTCCGGCTTCCACGGCATGGTCGCCTCGGGCACTTCCTCCAAGCAGTTGGACAAGGAAACCGACGCTCGATTCGTCGGCTACTTCGGTGCTGTGGGCGAAGGCTTGCTGGCACTCGGTACGATCATCGCCGTGACCGCCGGCTTCGAATCGCTCGCGAGCTGGGAGGAGACCTACTCCGCGTTCAACCAGGGCGGCGTCGTCGCCTTCGTGCAAGCCGGTGGTTCGATTCTAAACAGCGGAATCGGCCTGCCCGAGTCCCTCTCGGCAACCGTGCTCGCAACCATGGCCGTGCTGTTCGCCGCAACCACCATGGACACCGGCGTGCGTCTGCAGCGATACGTGGTCGAGGAAATCGGCGGCCTCATGAAGTTCAAGGTCAACACCGTGGTCGCCACGATCATCGTGCTGGTGTGCGGCATGGGCCTGGCGTTCGGCGCTGACATCACCGGTTCCGGTGCGGGCGGCATGGTGATCTGGCCGCTGTTCGGTACCACCAACCAGCTGATGGCCGCGCTCACCCTGGCCATCATCACCGTGATGCTTGTGCGCCTGCGCCGCACGATCCTCCCGGTGGTGATCCCGCTGGTCTTCGTGCTGGTCATGACTGTCTACGCGCTCATCGTGCAGCTGGGCCAGTTCTACGCGGCCGGCAACTGGCTGCTCGTGGTGCTGGACATCATCATCCTGGTGGCCTCCATCTGGGTGATCTTCGAATCCGCGATGGCAATCGGCAAGGCCCGCAAGGAAGGACCGGACCTCACGGACGATCCCCAGTTGGCCGAGGAGCACAGCGGTGCCCAGCGCCGATAACTCGCACGACGCCGCCCGCCCCGGTTCCGTTCCTCCCTCGCGTGGGGAGGAACGGCCGGGGCGGTCCCGGTTGGCTGAGTTGGGGCGCCGGTTTTCGGCCGGGCTGCAGGATTTTTATGCAGCCCCCTACCGGCGCTCCTTCCAACGCGCCAAGCGCGATCAGGACGACTTGTTCATGATGCTCGTGTTGTCCGAAGCGCTCGGACTCCCCAATCCCGCGAGCTACTACACCCTGGAGCTGCTCCCCGTGGTTTACGAAAACTTCCATGAATGGCACACACGTATGGGCATGGAACGCTCACCGTTGAACGAGATCTCATGCTGTTGAACCTCGCGCAATCCCGCCGTGCCTTGTTCTTCGGTGGCAAAGGTGGCGTGGGTAAGACCTCCGTAGCCTCGACGACGGCGCTCGCGGCCGCCCGCGCCGGCCGTCGCGTTCTGATCGTGTCCACCGACCCCGCGCACAACCTAGGCCACCTGTGGCAGCGGTCTATCGGTGCGGACATCGTGGAGCTGCGAGAGAACCTGTACGGGACGGAGATCGACCCCGAGGCCACGGTGGAGGAACACCTGGCAGCAGTGGGGGAGACCCTCTACTCGGTGATGCCGGAGAACCTGCGCGGTGAGGTGAAGCGGCATCTGGAGTTGTCCCGGCAGGCCCCGGGGACGCACGAGGCCGCGATCCTGGAACGGATCGCGGACCTTCTGGTTCTTGGACTGCGCGATTTCGACTTGGTGGTGTTCGATACGGCGCCGTCGGGGCACACGGCGCGGTTGATGGCACTGCCGGAGATCATGAATTCCTGGGTCGAGGGGCTGCTGCGGAACCGGCAGAAGTCGGAGAAGTTCGCCGCCGCCGTTCGGGGTCTCGAGCACGACACCAACCGGGATCACCTGGTGGAGACTCGTGGCCAGGATCCGTTGATCGAGCGGGATCTCCGGATCCGGCGGATCCTTCTGCGGCGTCAGTCTCGTTTCGAGACGCTGCGGGACACACTGCGGGATGCATCGTTGGTGTCGTTCGTGATCGTAACCAACGCCGAACGGATGCCGGTGCTGGAATCGGCGCAGCTCTACGATCAGTTGAAAACCGCCGGAGTGAACGTGGGTGGGCTGGTGGTCAACAGGCGCTCGCCGGCGGATGCGGGGGAGTTCCTCGCGGGGCGCCGGGAGCTGGAGGCCTCGGCTCTGGAGTTGATGACATCCGAGCTGAAAGCACTACCCAGCACGGAGTTGCCGTTGTTGCCCGGAGAGCTCATGGGTGAACAGGCAATCGGGAAGTTTGCGGACCTGTTGGCCTGATGGCATTGAGCCGCTGGACCGCACGCGGTTGGTGGTTCAGACCCAGGAACCGGTGTCCGCCACACGCAGGTGATCGACCGCGGCCAATTGCGGCTGGTCCTGGGCAGCGCGTTGCGCGGTGAACCTGGATGCCGTGAAGAACTCGCGGAGCCGCGCACGCAGGGTGCCGAGCGGCTTCGTACCGCTGAGCGGCGGCACCTGGTGGGTTGCGGGGCGAATGGCGGATGAGGTCATGACGGGCCTTCCATGGCGTTCTTTCTTGAATCCAGCTTGGCCGTTGCGGGGGCGTGATCCAAGGTTTCCGCAACCGTTCGTCACATAAGGGTCCGCGGACCCGAGGTGCGTGTGCCGGGCGAAGTCAGCTTCCGGGCGATTCCTCTCCCGAGGACTGCTCGGTAGGTGGGGTGAAGCTCAGGATCCGGTCATCCTCCGGTGCGGGATTGCCACGCCCGTCCGTGTTATTGGTCATCACCCACAGGGAACTGTCCGGGGCAACGGTGACATCTCGGAGCCGCCCGTACTCGTCGATTAGATGCGACACGGAGTGGGATGTGTTCTCCCGCGGAATCTCGTGGAGCCGTGCGCCGCGCAGATTGGCCATGAAGAGAGAGTTGCCCAGGATGGCTATCCCGCTGGGGCTTGCCTCTGACGGTTCCCACTGTTGGACGGGGTTGATGTACTCATCGTTGTCGCCCATGCCTTCGACCTCCGGCCAACCGTAGTTGCCGCCGGATTCGATCACGTTGAGCTCGTCCCACGTGTTCTGACCGAACTCGCTGGCGTACATCGTGCCGCCCTGCGCCCAAGCCAGCCCCTGCGGGTTGCGGTGCCCGTAGCTGTAGACCGGGGAATCGGGGAACGGATTGTCTTCCGGTACCTCGCCCTCCGGGGTCAGGCGCAGGATCTTTCCGGACAGTGATTCTCGGTCCTGAGCATCCTCGCGATTGCCGGCGTCTCCTGCCGTTGCGTAAAGCATGTTGTCCGGGCCGAAGGCGAGGCGCCCGCCATTGTGGGTACTACCCGCAGGGATGCCGTCCAGGATTATTTCGGCGTGGCCCAGCGTGAGACTGCCCGGGTCGCCGGAGATACTGAACCGCTCGATGCGGTTCTCGTTCTCGGCCGTGAAATACGCATAGAGGTAGTTCTCGTGGACGGCCAGGCCCAGCAGGCCGCCTTCGCCGCGCGGTGCGGCGTCCTCAACCACCGTGACCTCACGAGCTTGGCCGGCGTCGTCGAGCTCGAGGATTCGGGCCGAATCGCGCTCACTGACCAGGGGAATGCCGTTGTAGAAGGCGATAGACCAGGGCGCGTCCAGATTCTCGGCCACGGTCTCCGGTTCACCCAGCGACGACGCCGCAGCGGGCGTTTCGCTGGTGGCGGGCTGGGGCGGCTGGTCGCTGTTATCGCCGCAGGAGGTCAGAAGGAGTAAACCGCTCAAGAGAATGGCGGTGGATGTGGTGCGCGATGTGGGAACCATGCTGCGGTCCTTCCGGGGCCCAGGCGTGTTCCGAGTGTAGTGCTGGCAGGCGGCGTTGAGAGGTAGATCGGGCAGCTCGAACGCTTCCGGGATCAGTAACTGTCACTGAGCCGCATCCACGAATAGGTCGGGTCCTGCGGGGTGCCAGCTGGCGAGTTTTCCCAGTCTTCCTGGCGTCCATAAGGGGTGAGGTCCAGTAGGTCGAACACTTGCATGAAAGTCTCTTCCCCGCGCCCCTGGGTGGACCAGGTATGGAAGACGCGGTCGCCCTTCCGGAGAAACACGCTGACCGCTTGCCGTTCTTCGTTGTCAACGGTGGCTCCGAAATCAGTGTTGAACTGATCTCCAACGGTTGAGTACCAGGGGAGGTCCCATCCCATCCGCTGGCGGAAGTCCAGCAGTCGATCCAACGGTGCTCGTGAAGCGAGGACGAATGAGGTCCGACGCGCGTGCAGGTGAGACAAGGGGCCGATGTGCTCGGCCATCATCGAGCAGCCATCGCACCCTTCCTTCCAATCCGGACCGAACATGAAGTGCTGCACGATGAGCTGAGGGCGTCCGTCGAATAGGTCGAGCAGGGTGATGGTTCCTTCTGGTCCTTCGAACGCATAGTCAGCTCTCACCTCGATCATGGGCATTCGGCGACGAGCCGCGCTGATCGAGTCCTTCATGCGGGTGAGAGCTTTTTCTTGCTGAAGCAGGACCGCTCGGGCGTCGTCCCACGTATGGCGGTCGACGATCGGAGGCCAGTTGTCGTTGGTAGTCATTGGTCGGACTCTTCACTCAGGTTGAGCTAACTGCGCAGGATCTTCTCCATTGCTTTGCCCTTGGCGAGCTCATCGATGAGCTTGTCCAAGTAACGGATTTCCTGCATGAGGGGTTCTTCAACATCTTCAACTCGTACACCGCACACTACGCCTTTGATGAGAGACCGATTGGTGTTCATGTCCGGGGCATCGTCGAAGAAGGTCTGGAAATCGACCTCGTTGTCCAGCTGGGTACGGAGCTGCTCGGGGGAGTAGCCGGTGAGCCAGCAGATGATCTGGTCGACCTCTGCGTTAGTGCGGTTCTTGCGCTCCGCCTTGGTGACGTAGTGCGGGTATACGCTGGCGAAGCTGGTGGTGTAGATGCGGTGCTGGGCCATGGGGTCCTCTGAGATTTGAGCGGCGGGATCGCTCCGAGTTTAGATGGACATCAGCACCGGGAATGCTGACGGATCACCTCGGTGGAACAGGGCTTCGTAAGCTTCGAGCACTTTATCGGACATGAGTTCGAGCATGCCGAGCGTCGCACGAGCGAACTGGACTGGAGGCTGCGGTCCGGTTGTTACGAGTCCATCTGCTGCAACGGCTCGTTGATCAAGATAGTGATCGCACCCCTGTGGCCGGTGGCTTTGGCCCGCCGCAGTTGACGAGGTCTCTCGTCAGAATCGGCGGATTCCGGCGTGGGCGTCGCTGGAGACCCCCCGGGGATTTACCCGCGTTGATCTCTGCTTGTTCGACCCATCGTCGCAGGGTCTCTACCGCAATGTTCAACCTCGCGGGCGGTTGTCGTGATCACCACATACCGACTAGGAACATCATCGTGCTCAAGCCGATCAAGGACCATCCGTTCTACACGGGCAGGGGACGCCTCTCAATGCTTCTGAGGCATTTGTCCAATCCTCTCAATGATGGGCCGGAACAAAACCCAGGACGGTTCAACCAACCCATCGGACGCCCCCCCAAGACCACCATCCGGACAGCAAAAAACCCGGACCCCCAAATAAGGGTCCGGGTTGTCGCTAATCTCCTGAGAGATCACAGAGTGGAGCTCAGGGGGCATGTGTCGAACTCTTAGCCTTCAGACATCACCTGTTACTGATCCAGCCTGCTGCATGACTCAGTCAAGACCAGCAGGCTAGAGATTGGTCCTAGTCTTATCCTCATCGCAGCAGAAGCTCAATAGCCCGCATCCAGACGGGACAGCGGGTGACCTTGAACGTTTTCACGAAGGTGGCCAGTGCGCTCGGCCAGTAGGTGCAGGCTATTGTCGAACGAGTAGAACAGCTACCGCAGACCAGAGGTTAGGAGTTGATGATGGCTGAGACCTTCGACCACCATCCCTGGACCGTCCAAGATCTCGTTGCAGGGGTCACTTCGGGTCGGGTGAGACTGCCTGATATTCAGCGGCCGTTCGTGTGGGGGAATGCCAAGGTGCGCGATCTGGTGGACTCGATGTACCGCGGCTTCCCTGTTGGCCAGCTCATGTTCTGGGAGAATGCGGGCGCCGAGCACAGCAAGACAATCGGCGTCGGGGAGAAGACGCAGAGCGGCTCCATGCAGGTAGTCGATGGCCAGCAGCGACTCACGTCTCTGTATGCAGTGGTCAAGGGGTTGGATGTGCTGCGGGAGGACTACTCCCAGGAGCGCATCGTCATCTCCTTCAATCCTCTGACCGAGCGGTTCGCGATCCCGGACAGCGCGACCAAGCGGTCCTCAGAGTGGATCCAGGACATCCGTGAGGTATTCACCTCTCCCATCGCGGCACGTCGCGATTACATCCAGAAGTTAGAAGTGGCCCGCGGTGTCGAACGCTTGGATCGGGATCTTGAAGGGGAGATCGAACTAGCCGTCAACAAGCTGGCGGACGTCCTGAAGTTCGTGTTCGAGGTTGTGCAGCTCAAGGAGCACGTCTCACGCGAGACGGTCGCCGACATCTTTGTGCGGATCAACTCCCAGGGCGTGACACTTTCGTCGGCGGACTTCATCCTCACGTGGTTGTCGGTCTTCTGGGAGGAGGGTCGCCAGGCGATCGAGGACTTTACCAGGGCTTCCAGGTTCACTCCGCAGGAGATGACCCGGATGGATCGCAAGCCAGTGAGTTGGACTCCCAAGAACCCCTATCTTGCTCTCGACCCGAGCCATGTTCTGCGAGTCGTCGTGGCAGTCGGGAACCGTCGTGCACCGCTGGGCGACGCCTACAATGCCCTGCGCGGCAGGGACCCGCGGACCCGCGAGATCATTCCTGAGCACCGCGAGCGTGAGTTGGAGAAGCTGAAGAACGGTCAGGCTAGAGCGCTCGATCCAAAGCACTGGGACGAATACCTCAAGGTCATCGAGCGCGCTGGCATTCGGACCTCCGCCATGGTCACCTCAAAAAATGCCGTCATCTACGGTTATGCCCTGTGGCTGATCGGTCGCACGGAGTTCAGCGTCCCGGTGGACGAGCTGCGTGAAGTGATGGCCCGGTGGTATTTCATGGCTCAAATCACTGGTCGGTTCTCCGGGAGTCCCGAGACTCGTGCACAGGAAGACCTCAACCGACTCGACGGGCTGGAACGCACGCCTCAGGCCTTCAAAGGGGCCATCTCGTCCCAAGTCTCCACGATCCTCACCGAGGACTGGTGGACCGTGACGCTACCCGAGGATTTACACACGTCGAGCACCGTGGGACCTGCGTACACCGGTTACATCGCGGCGTTGACGATCCTGGACGCCGACGTCTTGTTGTCGACGCTGAAGGTCAAGGACTGGATCGACCCGTCCCGACGTCCCGTCAAGGGCGTGGAGAAGCACCACCTCTTCCCCAAGGACTACCTCAAGCAGGAACTCGGCCTTTCCAGCGTCCGCCAGATCAACCAAGTGGCTAATCAGGCGCTCGTGGAGTGGTTGGACAACATCAAGATCTCCAGCGAAAGACCGTCTACCTACTGGATACGCCAGGTCGAGGACAAGGGCATCGCTGGTGATCGCCTGAGACGGCAGATGTGGTGGCACGCCCTGCCGCCTGGCTGGCAGTCCATGGAGTACCAAGAATTCCTGCAGGCTCGTCGCGTACTAATCGCTAAGGTGACGAGAGAGGGTTTCAAGAAGTTGTCGGACCCCAACTATCGACCCCAGGCCCCCACTGAGCGCGTGGAGGTGTCGGCTCCGGCGCTGCCGTCCTTCGAAGAGTTGGTGCGCGACGGTGTGCTCCCTCCGCGCACATTGCTGACCCCGACCAATGCGGAGACCAACTCGATCGCCGAGGTCACTGAGGACGCCATGATCCGCCTAAATGATGTCGAGCACCGCACACCGGATCTGGCGGCTCAGGCCGATGGTGCCGATGATGCTGACGGCTGGGATTACTGGACCGCCGCATTTGACGAACCGGTCGCGCTGTCCGAGCTGCGCGCGAGGCCACTGACAGTCGATGCATGAGG
Source organism: Kocuria sp. CPCC 205235 (assembly GCF_040980905.1). Taxonomy (NCBI): domain Bacteria; kingdom Bacillati; phylum Actinomycetota; class Actinomycetes; order Micrococcales; family Micrococcaceae; genus Kocuria; species Kocuria sp. CPCC 205235. The sequence goes on along the minus strand of NZ_JAVKPR010000005.1, from coordinate 49,908 downwards.
CCCGAGGGGGTTCAGTCCATGACTCGTAGCGCGTCTGGCCCACGGCGAAGCCAGTGACTTGGGCATCGAGGGTGGATGACCTGCCCTGCTCCCACTCATGACCTTGGGCAGGTCTAGGGGGGGAGACTGCCTTGGAACCGCGCGTGCGCGCTTGGTGGCTGTAACCGACCCTAACCGACCCTCATCCTTGGGCCACGCCAAGCAACAGCATGTGACCGGTTAGCTCTAGGCCCAAGGCACGGGTGTGGCACAAGCACGGCTGTCCTGATGCGTGGCTTTTGTGCCCCCGCCGCCCCGATTCCCAACCTGGACGTGCTCGACCATGGAGCAACCTTGAAACCGCCGAGATATCGGATTATCCGCAACCCGGACATCGAAAGTGCAGTGCCTGCCGACGCTCGTTTGGCGACCCGTGACCCAACTGCAGCAACCTACATGCCGGTCGTAATGAAGCATAAATGGAGAACCCCTGCCAGCGAGCTGACAGGGGCCACAGGGGTGGAGGTGGCGCGACAGTGTTCGAACCTTGCCCCGGCGCTGACGCGGGCCGTGTCTTCGCATCACGCGATTCGGCGTCGGGACTCGTTGGTTGGCCAGGAGTCTTTGAAGCAGCTGCCGCGCCCGGTGACGCGCCTGACGGAAACTATGCTGCTTGAGGCCGAGCGGAGGTATCGGGGTGGGGAGATCCTGCGGACCATCGCGAAGGATCTGGGGGTGAGTCGTGAACGCCTCTCAAGTCATTTGCGCGAGCGAGGGGTCCGGCTCCGTCGAGAGAAGCCCACTCCTGCGCTGGTGCTTGAGATGTGCCGCCGTTACGAACAGGGTGCGTCGTTGGCGAGAGTCGGCGCGCGCCTTGGATTCAACCCCAGTTCCGTGCGTGTCGCGCTCCTCGCTGCGGGTGTGAAGCTTCGGGACACTCATGGGCGAGTGCGGTGAGTCTCGGCGCCCCTGTCGGGGTGTTACTCGATAGCCCCGAGTATTGCTGCGACTCGGAGTGGCAGCAGAGGCTTCGTACCAGTGGTGTTCACAAGCGTGGCGAGGTTGCGCCAGGCATGGGCTCGAATCTGAGCGGTGGTGACTCCGCGCTGCTTGGCGAGAGCTGCTTCGACGTCGCGGACGTTGCCAGGTTGATGCGGGCGGGCTCCGCTGCGGTTCCCATCGGGGTGGTCTGTTTCCAGGAGGAGACGGTCCGTGGGGATGAGGTCGATGGCGTCGCTTCGGCGCAGGGTGGCGGTGTTGATCGAGAAGTAGGCTCCGAGTTCAACTGCGCGCCTTGTGGTGGCTCGGTCGCCGAGCCACCAGTGCAGGATCGCGCCGGTGATCGGGGTGTGTTCGAGATGTTCCACGACTTCGTTGGTTGCCCGGTAGCTGTGGATCGACGTGAGGCGGGGCTTCGCTTGGAGTTGCGTGAGCAGCGCGGCCAACACCTCGTGTTGTTTGGCGAGGCGGGATGGGACTTTTGCGTCGAGTCCAATTTCGCCGACGTAGGGGGTGCGGGCGATGAGACGCTCGAACTCCTCAGGGTCGTAGCCGTCGAGTGCGGTCTTCACTCCTGGGTGAACGCCGACGCCCCAGATCGCGAGCAGGTCGTGGTGCTGGCGATCGAGGGCGAGACGCGACTCGACGAGGCTACGGCTTGCCGCGAAGATCACGGCTCGGAGGTTCAGCAGGTCGCGAGGGGTGATCGTCGGGTCGATGTGGGCGTGGAGGTCAACGGCCAGGAAGTTGGTCATGTCAGTGTTTCCAGCTCGCGCGCGCCGCGGACGCAGAGGTCACGGGCGTCGGTTGCGGAGTACCCGTCGGGCAGGCGCATTGCTGCGATGTCGCTGACCCGGATTCCGCGGGCCACGAATCCGCGGATGCTGGGAAGGATCGACGCCTTTTCGAGTTGGGATCTCGCGGCCTCGCTGGGAGGGGCGTCGATCACGTAGGTGCTTCGGTCGGCGAGTTCCGCGGCCGCGAACGATGCCCGGCGCACCAGGCACCCGAAGCACGTTCCGCAATGGTCGGTCGCTGTCACGCCGAGCCATCGTCGGTTGGTGAACGCGCACGAGTTGGTGGCGCTGAGAAGGTCCGAGGCGGGGTCATCGCCGACCTGGTCCGCCAGCCACCGGAACATCTCGCCCTTCGTCTGTGCCGCGAATGGATTGGACAGGGTTCCCCATGCGCCAGCGGCGGAGACGAGTCTGGACAGTTCGGTGAGGAACCACGGGTGGGTGGTGCGGGTGGAGAGGCTGCCGAGCTGGTCAGGGCCCAGGGGTGGGTTCAGTGACGCGAACCCGTTCTCGGGGATCCAGAGCTCCACCTTGTTGACCGAAGCAAGGGCGAGGCCGAGCGCAAGGAACAGGAACGATCGGGTTCGCGTGGTGTTCTCATTCTTGAACCGGTGGCCTCCGGGTTGCGTCTGGCGTCGGGTAAAGCGGATCTGCGCGTGCTGCTGCGTGCTGCCCTCGGGGCAGAGGTCTCGGATGCGTTCGGCGACGTCCTGCTGAATGGGTGAGATCGATGTCGCCCCGACGTGAGATACGAGCAGGTGCGGTTCGGGCCGGGTGCGCGCGAGGAATGCACCGGTGGCGGAGTCGGCGCCGCCGCTCATGAGCACCACCCGCTGCACGTCGGGATACCCGTTGGGCGCGATGTCCTCACGAGGGATGCGTGCTGCACGGAAGGTGAGCGTCCATCGGTCACCCGACAAGAAGTCGAGGAGCTGCTGCAGCTGGTTCGTGATGGCGTTCCAGGGTGCCGTGTCGTGGACGGGGACGCTCAGAGCAATGTGGCGTTGGGTCCAGTTGACGCGGCCGGCCCGGCGCGGGACGGAACGGTCTGCGGCGTAGACCATCGCAGCGAGGCGGAACAGTTCGATGTTCTCGCGTCGCACCGGGCCGAGCTTGCCCAGCCGGGGCCCCAGGGAGGTGTTGAAGGTGCCGGCCCCAGCGGTGGGCCAGTAGAACGTGCGATCGGCGGACTCGGGAGTGAGCGCCGATGGGACCTGGAAACGAAGGTCGAACTGCGCCATCTCAATCTGCCTCGTGGATGGTTCTGAGATATTCGAGTCCGTCTTCGATCGCGCGCGTGAACTCCTCGGCGCTGGGCCCACTGGGCGAGAGATCCGCGTGTGCGGCGAGCTCTTCCGCGGCCTGACGGATCCCGTCCTCGAACGCCGCGCGTTCGGCTCCTGACATGTCCTTAGTGTTCAGGTTCGATGCGGTCTCCACGAGGTATGCCTCGGCCAGGATTAGGGCGACCGCTTCCTCGGCGATCTGCCCGAGTGACACGTCCGTCCCCGCGCTGTCGCTCTCGACAAGCCATTCGGCGAGCCTGCCGACGACCTCCATCTGCTCCGCAGTCTCGATCGTTCCCGCGGGGAGGTCCTCACAGACTTTCTGTGCGATCTGGTGGGCGACGTCGAAGATGTTCGGGTTCGCCCGCAGTGCGTCGTAGTCCAGGCCGAGATCGCGGAGAGTCTGGGCATCGCCGCTGCGGTACGCGTATGCCGCTGCGGCTCCACGGCCGGCGGAACGCGCGGAGGCTGCCGTCGATCTCGTGAGACTCTCGCCGCCCCGGCGGCCGCCCCCATTCCTTCCCCCTCCGCCGCGGGAGGAACGGAAAAGCGCGGCCGTGGGCAACATCCTGCCGGCCGGTGAGCTCGGGGACGGCTTCAGCGGGGAGAGAAGCGAGGGCTGGTTACCTGGGGGCGGCGGGGCCTGGCCGTCAGCCCCAGGGAGGCTGGCCAGCCAGTCGTCGAGTCCGTCGCGCAGGTCACCACCGGCGGCGCTGCCGGAGTAGGAGCCTTTAGTTCCCATCAGCGCTTACCGCCCTTCGGTGGCGGCGTGGTGAGCGCCTTCTTGATGCTGCCGTCTGGGAGCTGCGCGGCCAACGCGTTGATGACATCCTTCATCCCGGGGATCTCGACCCCGGAGAGGATGACGGCGGTACCTGGCTGCAGATCGGAGGCCGGGAGCCGACGGAACGCGTCAAGCGCGGCCGGTTGCACGGCGACATGTGCGGCGGCGAGTCTGACGATCCCGGAGACCGCGCCGCTCCTGGACACGGTCTCGTGCACGCAGCCCCAGGTGCCGCAGCAGCTGATCGACATCGTCTGTCGTGAGCGCTCGCAGGCTCTCGTCGGTGAGTTGCCGCCTATCCACCGTGCGGGTCGAGGCCAGCAGCGCGGCCAGATCGCGGAGATGTTGGGGAAGCTCAGCGCTGACCAGGAGGTCACCGCGAAATGATGCCGCCAGGTGCAGGTACGGGCTCAGGTCGAGGTCATGAAGATCCGGTGGGAGCTTGGCCCACCGAATCATGTCCTCGGCGAAGTGCGGGGCGACCGCGGCTGCTGACGCTGCTTGGGTCTGCGCTTCCTCCGCTTCGGATGGTCGCGGATCTTCCGCTGTGTCGGCCGGTTCCGCTCCGGTCACGTCCGCAGCCATCTCGGCGGGTTCAACCGGTGCGTGGTCGGCGAGGTCAGTTGGCGGAGCGGGGACGGAAGGTTCTTTCGGCCGGTTGGCTTGCGCTTCCAGCGACTCCAGTCGATCTCGAAGCTCACCGGTTCGCAACCATGACAGCACGGACTGGAACTGATCCGGCAGGAGGACTTCAAGAACCATGAGCTTGGCGACGACGTCGAAGTCGAGTTCGATGCCCCGCCGCGCAGCGATGGATCGACGGATGTTCAGGTCGTTGAGGAATCGCTTGATACGCCGCGGGTTGCCCCGGAGTTTCTCGTAAAGGATCGTGGTGAGCCGACGTGCGAAGGACAGCTCTCGCTGGACGTCGAGGTCGTCAGGCGCTTTCAGATCGTCGAGAGCGCCGGCCATGCGGAGCCGGTGACATTCGGTGATGACCTTTTCAAGCTGCTCATCGGTGAGACGCTGGCCAACGCGATTCTGCAGCTGCAGCAACAGCACATACGACTCGGTGTCGAAAGCACCCAGAGCCGGCAGTGGAACGGTCGTCTGGACGATCTTGTGCAGATAGAGCTTGGACGGGGGTTCCGCCGGGAGAGCGTCTTCGTCCTCTGGACGTTCCGTGGGCATGCTCGACTCCGGCAGGCGGGTGCGGATCGCATCAGCGACCCGGTCCTCGTCTGCCGCGATGACGAACGCCATGCCCTCGACGCTCAGGAACAGACGGATCGCTTCCAAGGTCTCCACGACGGTATCCACCAGGCACCGGTCGAGGTCGTCGACCAGCACCGCCACCCGGCGTACGTGAGCCATCTCCTCGGCCCCCAACAGCTCAGCGAACTCGGCCTTGAAACCGGCCAGGCCCCGCGGCTGGTCGCCGGCGTCAGTCCCCTCGGACGCCGGTTCTCGAATGAGATCCAGCACTTCGCTGACGCCGGGGATCTGCAGGGTAAGCGACGACTTGGCGGCGAGCTTGACAGCCTTGGCCCAGTCGACCCGATCAGAGAGCCTCTTCAAGAGCTTCTTGATCTTCTCGCCCTTGGACTCCTCGACGTCCTTGAGGCGTTCAGTGAGTTCGGCCGCGATAGCGTCGAGGACCTCACCGATCAGGCTCTCCTTCGCGCCCACGGCAGGGTCGTAACGCCAGGGGTCGGTGCGGACGGTGATGATCTTTGCGTTCTCAGGGTCGCTACGGGAGTCAAGATCGGCCTTGATGAGTTCAAGGACGGTGGTCTTGCCGCTACCCCACGGGCCGGACAGTCCGATCGCCAACGGATCGAGCGCGTCATCGAGCACGGCGTCAGAGACCGTTTCCGCGATGGCCCGCGCCGCGAGGAAGTCCACTTTCGACGGCTCATCGGACCAGAGGCGACCGCGAAGATCCTCAATCGTGGACATCACGCCTCCTCACGTTCAGCTGCGAAGGCGGTTCCATGAGACCTGCCATGAGCTCGCCCGCCGCCGGGACGGTGCGCGAAGCGCCCACAAGCATCCGACGGCCTGAGTTTTCGTCTAGGATCTCACGTCAGCCCTCCCATTCGGGGTCGACACGCAGAGAGCCGTCGGCAGGTGGCCGTAGCGGGTCAGTCCGTGGAGTCGCTCCCGCCGGAGGAGAGCGGCCGCCGGGCCTGGGCATCGAGGTGTGCCTGCTTGACGGCGATCAGGTCCTCCTCGACGGAGCCTGTCGTGCGGTCCTTGGTGACGTGAATGTCGACTCCGGCGTCGTGGAGCTGTTGGACGACGGCGACGTGATCGGCGTACTTGGAACCGAGCCGAGCGAGATCGGTGACGATGAGCCCGGTCACGTCCTCCCGCTCGACGGCGTCGAGCATGTGATGTAGACCGTGGCGACTGCGCCCGACGTCGGTGAAGACCTCGGTGACGGTCATGCCGTGCTCGTCGGCGTAGCGGCGGCAGTCGGCTTCTTGCTGGTCCAGCCAGGTCGGGTTCTCTGCCGCGCTGTACCGGTAGGTGACGGCCTTCATGACGCACCTCCGGCCGTGACCAGAACCTCATCCGGGGTAGTACCGCGCGACTCGGCTTCGCGGCGGGCGGTGCGGCGCTGCAGGTGCTCTCGGTAGCGGACGCGGGCGAGGGCGATGAGACTCATCGGGCCGAGCCAGAGCATCTTGAGCGCGTTCCATGCGCACAGCAAGACGACCAGGTGGAGCCAGCCGGGGTCGCCCTGCTCGATGTGGTCAGTCAGGAGCTTGACGGCGGCGATGTAGGGGGCGGCGAGCAGCATCGCGGCAACGCCCCATTTGAGTCCGCGGCGGGTGTAGACGGCATCGCGGATGCGGTTCGTCGGGAAGAGCCGGCGGGCCGGTTCCAGGTTCTGGGCGGTGTTCTCGCTCTGGCGCCAGCGGCGTCGGACGCGGTCGCTGAGGAACATCGGTGGGCCTCCATTCAACACGGTTCGAATGATCGAGAAGCGGCGTGTTGGTGGTGGCCCCTGGAAGGGGCGATCCCGAAGGACCCTACAGATGGAATGCCTGCGCTTCACCTCCTAGTTTACGGGGCCTGGCGAAGGGGAAGGTCTCGTCGCGGTGCCGGGTGCACCTGCGCTGGTAGTGCCTGGTGAGTGGAAGGACCCGGTCATGGTTGCTCTGGCTGACTACGCCTCCGATGAACGGACGGCCCGCGTGATGCTCTCGATGATGATCGAGCCCGCCGACCGCACCGTCGGTCGCCTGCTGCGCCGTGAAGGCGCCGTCGAGACCCTCCGGCTCCTCGACGCGGGCGGATCGATGCCCGGCGTCCGGGCTGAGGAAGCAGCGATCCTGCACCACACCGCGCAGCAGTTCGCTTCACGGGGCGGCCTCGGCGATGATCTGGCGGGGGTGCTGGACGGGTCGTACGCGCCGCTGATCCCTGGCGATGCGCATTGGCCGGTCACGGTGGACGCGCTGGGCGATCGTGCCCCGTACGTGCTGTGGACGAAGGGGGCGACCTCGTTCCTCGCGAGGGGGCAGGAAGATCGGGTGACGATCACCGGTTCACGAGCATCGACAAGTTACGGCGATCACGTCGCCGGCGAGCTCGCCCACGACGCGTCGCACGCGGAGCAGATCGTGGTCTCCGGCGGCGCCTACGGCATCGACGGCGCCGCGCACCGCAGCGCCCTGAGTAGCGGTGGGCAGACGATCGCGGTGATGCCCGGCGGGCCGGACCGGCTCTACCAGGCGGGGCATCGCGACATGCTCGAACGGGTCGGCGATGTGGGGTTGCTGGTGAGCGAGATGCCGCCCGGGTCGGCGCCGACCCGGCACCGGTTCCTCGCCCGCGGCCGGCTCCTGGCGGCACTGTCCTCGGCGACGGTGATCGTGGAAGCAGGGGCACGCTCCGGCTCCCTGCACGTCGCCCGCGAAGCGCACGACCTCGGTCGTGGGGTTGGGGCGGTGCCCGGACCGGTCACGTCCGCGGCGAGCACCGGCACGCATCTGCTGCTGAGCGACGGCACTGCTGCCCTCGTCACCGGCCACCACGACCTCGCCACCCTCACCAGCGACCGACGCCAGGCCCCGGCACGAACCACGGGCCTGAGCCCCCTCGATTCCGTCGAGCAGGAACGGCCCAGCCGCTCCCTCTAATCTCAGGTCGCGGCTCAGAGGGAGCGCGCCTGCCGGGCCTCCATGGTGAGGTCCGGCTGCTCGGTGTTCGGGGTGTGGCGGCTGAGCTGCTGCGCCCGGGTGAGCGCGGCAGTGGCGCGGGCGGCGTCGAGCTTCTGCGCATCCGATCCCGCATCGGGGCCCAGCGGGGTGTCGTCTGTGATCTGGTATCGGTCGCGATAGGCGGCGACGACCCGGCCGGCCTGCCGCCACCGCTGCGCCGCCCGTGCGGCCGCGGGCTTGGTCCCGAGCGCGGCCGTCCATGGTTCTCCCTCGTTCAGGTCGCGGTCGAGGACCGCGGATGCGCGGTGTTCGATCAGCTCTTCGCGTTCGGTGAGGGCCTGGTGCATCTCGGGGTCGGTGACGCCGGAGGCATACGGGATGAGCCCCGCGACCAGCCGTGGCGATCGGCGGGTGCGCCCGGACCCGGCAGGGCGGGCGGTGGCGCGGGCGAGGCGGTGATGCAGGACCGAGGCGATGTCGTCGGCATCGACGAAGCCCCGCGCCGCCACGAGCCGCGGGAACAACTCATCGAGGTCGTGATGGTTCGCCTCGGCCCGGCGCAGCTCCGCGGACAGGGCACCGTAGTCGTCGGAGCCCAGCACCTCATCGACCTGTTTCTCGTCCAGGCCCGAAGCGGTGAGCAGCTGAGCCCAGCGGTCGTGCTGGCCGGCTTGGGCGATGGTCTCGTATTCCGCCGCCAACTGGGCGATGGACCCCCACCGTTCGTGTTCGGCGGTGATGGTCTCGTGCGCGGACAGCTCGGCGCCGACGTGCTGGAGCACCCCGTACAGGACGGATCGGGCGGTGGCGTCGGGGTTGTCGGAGGGGTGCGGGGCGACGTGCGCGTCGTCTGTGGTGTCGGTGGCGACGTAGGCGTGGTTCCCGTGCCGGCCGCGGGTCATCGCGACGTAGAAGTTCTCCCGCGTCGTCGTCGCCGTCACGACCGCGTGCGCGGTATCGACCGTGACGCCCTGTGCGCGGTGTCCGGTGATCGCGTACCCGAGTTCGACCTGTTCGGCGACATAGGCGGCGGGGAGCACGAGCGATCCGCCGAAGCGTCGCCCGGCGGGGCGGACGGTGATCGACCCGTCCCCGGAGACGGCGGTGATCGTCCAGCGGTCGCCGTTGCGCACCCAGTTCTTGCCGTTCTTCGACCGCAGGCGCCGGTCGTTCTCCCTTGTGATGACCCGATCACCCTTCGACGCCTGGGTGCCGTCGTGCAGGGTGACCTCTCGGCCGGGGGTGATCGTGCCGTCGAGGATGAGGTCGGCGCGGGCCCGCTCGTTCAGCTGGGTGACGGTCTCGCGGGTTTCGGCGACCAGGATCGACGCCCGCCCCGCCTGCACGTCGCGTCGCCAGGCGGTGTAGGCGGCATCGACCATCGCGTCCTGCTCCCCGCCGCGCACCCGGTCGTGCTCGATGAGCGTGTCGATCGCCGGGATACGCCCGTGCCGCAGGGCCAGCGAGTTGGCCTTCTCCCATTGATGGGTGAACCGGTGGACGTCGACCAGTTCGGGGGCGTCGTCGCGGTCGTGCACGAGCATCCCGAACGCCCCGCCCGCATCCACGGCCTGGAGCTGCGACCAGTCACCCACGAGCAGCACTTTCGCGCAGGCTTGTTCGGCGAGGCCGGTGATGCGATCGAGGGAGCCGGTGCCGGCCAGGGATGCCTCGTCGAGGATCACGAGCTGGTCCTTGTCGAACGTGGTCCCGTGGAGGAGATGCATCTGCCACCAGCGGGCCGTGTTCTCCGTCTCGATCCCCAGCTCCTCGCCGAGCACCTGCGCCGCGTTCTCCGACGGCGCGAGCCCCACCACGCTGCCGGCGCCGTGCTGCTTCTTCCACGCCCGCTTCAGCGCGCTCATCGCCGTCGTCTTCCCCGCACCGGCGGGCCCGACGAGCACGTCCACGATCCGGCCCGACACGGCGATCCGCTGAAGGGCATCGGCCTGATCAGGGCCGAGCCTGCGGCCCTCCGCGTCGGGCCTGCTGGTGATCTTCTCGACGGTGGCCAGTTCCACGGTCGGCCCGGTCGTCACGTGGGAACGGTCGAGGAGGCGGTCTTCCGCAGCCAGCAGCTCCTCGGTCGAGTACAGGACGGCGCCGGGGTGGCGGAAGCGGCTCGAACCATCCGGGCGGCGGAACACGACCGGGCTCGACGCCAGCTCCGGCGGCGTCAACCGCAGCGACGCCTGCTCGGCCGCGTCGGTCACCATCCCGGTGATCGCCTCCCGATCCTCCGCCGACGCGAAACGCACCCCCATGAGCTGCCGGCTCGCTTCGGAGTGGAGGTTCCAGCGCCGCCACGTCGACCGCTTCTCACCCACCGCCGCGACGACCGACTGGCCGAGGTCGGTGATGGTGTCCAGCGGTATATCGTCGGCCCGCAGCAAGGCCGTCCGCTCGGCGGTCGCGGTGAGGGTGCGCGCCCAGCCGGTCGCGTCCTCGCCCAAGACCTCGCCGGCGCGGTGACGCCAGTTGGCGGTGAGGGTAGCGAGCGACTGCACCCGCTTCTCCGGACGGGTCGCGAGCGTCGCCTGGGCGCGGAGCTTCAGGATAGTCTTCGCCGACGGCTCACGGCCGTGCTTGGCCCGGTAGGAGTCGATCAGGCGGTTCTTCTCCTCCTCGATCTGCCGAGACCGAGACGAGAACTCCGAGATCAGCTCGTCGGGCACCGGGGCGAGCTCCCACGCGGAGTTCCGATCCCGGCCCCGCTCCCTGGCCTCCCACTCGATCCCGAACATGCCCGTGATCCGATCCGCCAACGTGGCATTGTACCGCTCTGACAGGGCGACGACCGAGGCGTGCACCGGGCGACCGGCGAGGGTCCGCCACTTCTGATCTTGCACGGTGAGCACTTTGTTGCTCACCACGACGTGCGTGTGCACCTGCGGATCACCACTGCGCGAGTCGTAGTGATCGAACGCCGTCGCCAGGACGCCGGCGACATCGACATGCGCGACCGCGCCCTCCGGTCCGGCGGCACCGACGCGGGTGGTCGCGACCTCGCGTTCGAGGAACGCAACCACCTCCGCAACCGCCTGATGATGCGCGTCCGCGATCAGGGATTGCGTGCCTCCGTCCGCAACACCCCACCACGCCGACAGCGACTTCGGCACCGAGAACGTCAGATCGTAGCCCGCGACCGCGCGGCGGGTGCCGCGCTCGGCCTCCTCCGACTCGATGGCCGCGACCTGCTCCGCACGCGACACCAGCCCGAGGTTCGGGTCGAGGTTGGCGACGCGCTGATCGATGCGGTCCTGCACGCTCGCGTACTGCCGATACGCCTCACCCAGCGGATCACCCGTGATCGGGTCGCGGCCCATCCCGACCAGGAGCTGGAGCTGCGCCTCGGACACCTGCCCGCCCTCGGTGAGCTCACCTGCGCCGAGGTACGGCAGGCCCGACCCCATCCAGAAACCTGGAGGAGTTCCCTCCTCCGTGTAATACCTCGTCAGCGGCGTGGAGAGGGAGCGGTCGCCGTCACCGGCGGCGACGGTGCGCAGCAGGTACTCGTAGCCGTCGCCGGCGCTCATCACTCGCATCGAGACCGTCATGCCGGCCAGGTGAGCCGACGGCGTCTCACAACGGCGAAGCGTCTGAACCTACCGTTGTCAACTTGGGTTGACGGCGGGGGCCTCGCTTGAAAGACGTGTGGCGGCTCATGCGGCGGCGAGAGCGACGGGCCGCGGAGGCGGTCGAGTAACGCGCTGTCGTGAGGGTCGGTGCAGCGCGGGCGAGGGCTGTTCGGGGTCGCGGTCGTTCGATGGGCGCCTAGTCGCCTGGTGGTGCACCTGGCAGGTGCTCAGCCCGGCAGGTCGGCGTTCGTCAGTCGCGTCGAGGTCCGGGGTTCACGAAGCCTCTGGAGCCCTCATGCGCGACGACCATTCCCACCGCGGCCGCCCTCCCCGAATCGGTTCGCTGTTCAGCGGCTACGGCGGCCTCGGCCTCGCCGTCGAATATGCCACACGCGGGGAGACGATCTGGTTCTCCGAGATCAACGACCCCTCCATCCGCATCTTCGCCCCGCCACTGGCCGGGCATCCCGAATCTCGGAGACATCTCCGCCGTGGAATGGACGACGGTGCCACCGGTAGACGTGCTCATCGGCGGGTTCCCCTGCCAGGACGTCTCGACCGTCGGCAAGGGCGCCGGCCTCGCACCCGGCACCCGCTCCGGGCTGTGGTCGCACATGGCGGCCGCGATCGACGCGCTGCAACCCGAGCTCGTCGTCATCGAGAACGTCCGAGGCCTGCTCTCCGCATCCGCAATCCGCCCCGCCATGGAAGGAGCAACCCCCGATGCACGCAACCCAGACGATGCAACCAGCGAGCCTGCAACCGCCGTTCGCAACCTGGAACCCGACCCGTGGCTGCTGGGAGACGAGCCAACGCGACCTCTTCGGGCGCACGGAGCCGTACTCGGGGATCTGGCCGACCTCCGGAGAACTGCACGATGGATCGGCCTACCGGCGTCACTGGCCGGCCCACCGCATCACCGGTTCCGGGTCTTCATCACCGCCTACCGCGAGGACGCTGTTCCGGACGCCGCTGGCCTCGGACTCCTCGCGCGGCGGCGAGACCCTGGATCAGGTACGGGCACGGCGGGGCACGATCGCCCTGAGCCATCAAGTGATCGACCTCGCCCTGCACGGACCGCATGGCTCGCCCACCAGCTGGAACGAGTCGGAGACCCTGTTCGCTCTAGTCGAGGACATCTTCACCGCTAGGGGCGATACGCCCACGCCATCGCCCGATGGGAGCACATTACCCAACGAGCAGCCCCGCCCCCGCGATCCTGAACGAGGAGAAAGGCCCCCGCCCGGCACCAGAGTTCGTCGAATGGCTCATGGGCCTGCCCGCGGGCTGGGTCACCGACCCAGAACACGGCCTGACCGTAAACCAGCAGAACACTGCCCTGGGTAACGGCGTCCTATCTCTCCAAGCTGTCGTCGCCCTCGACGCACTACAAGCGTAAACCGTGAGCGCAGAGGGCCGAGGCGAACCGGCGGTGGGACTGCAATAGGCAGCCTGAGGAAGGGGTCGCAACCCGGTGTCGAGTTACGACTCCTTCCTGCTGTCAGGTCAGCTGGAGAGTGGTGATGCAGGTCGCGTCGTCATCGTTCATCGTGGAGATCGTCTCGGTTCCCGACTGGCCTTCATGTTCAATGGTGAGGGTTGCTTCGATGCCGCGGGGCACCCAGATGCCGACGAAGCCGTTGTCGTAGATCTGCCGCACCTCGTCAACGAGCACATCACCGTCATCGCCGGTGAGGGTGACCTGAACCTCGGCATTTGCCAGCTCACCGAGGCAAGTGGTCAGGCTGTGGAAGTAGCAATCGTGGGTTTGGGTCAGGTAAGGGGCGACCGAGATGTACACCTCGTCTTCGGGCATCGGCAATTGTGTTTCGCGTTCTTGATCGTCGGTGAGGACGAGCGCATCCGGCTGAACGGATGCGATCAGGCCGGTGGGGCGATCGGCGACCGGCATGGTGTCGAGGCGTTCGATGACCTGCGCGGCGTCGAGGCCAGCTAGATCATGAGTCGCCAGGAAGCCACCGTCGACTGATTGGCCGTCGGCCGTGGGCGACGCGGGTTCAGGCGAGGACGAGGTGGCGCATCCGGAGAGAACGAGGGCCGAGATGAGCGTTGCACAGGCGACGATGATGAGCTTCCGTCGCGGCGTGGCGGGGTGAGTCATGCCGTAATCCTTCAAAGAATGTGGGCGGGTCGGTACCGGGCGCGCTCGCCACGGCACCGACCCTGATGGTCGATCAGAGGGTGGCGAGGAGGTCTTGCATCTCCTGGATCTCGGTGGTCTGTGCGTCGATGATCGTCTGTGCGAGCTCGACAGCATCGGGGTTGCTGCCGTCATCGACCTGCGTCTGGGCCATCTCGACCGCTCCCTCGTGATGGACGATCATCTGCTCCAGGAACAGGCGCGACGCCTCGGCGCCGTCCGCCGATTCGAGGGCCGCGAGGTCGTCCTCGGTCATCATCCCGTCGCCGTGGTCCATCCCGTCCATCTGGTGTTCCTCGGGGTCGGCGCCCCAGTCGTCCAGCCAGCCCTGGAGCTGCTCGATCTCAGGACCTTGGGCAGCCTTGATCGCCTCGGCCAGCTCGATCACTTCGGGGTGGACGCCGTCCTTGGCGAGGACAATGTCGCTCATCTCGATGGCCTGCTCGTGGTGGACGATCATCATCGAGGCGAACATCACGTCCGCGTCGTTGGCGTCAGCTGCCTGCTCGGACGCACCGTGGTCCATGCCCGGCATCGAGTCGTCTTCGCTCCCGGCCGAGCAGCCGGCCAGCACGAGGGCAGCGGAAAGGGCGATCGCGGCGGTCGCCGCGGTACGAAACTTCATGAGTGTTCTCCAATGTCAACAGTCGCTTCGGTGACGCGGCACCCGGGAGGGTGCCGCGTGTCTGGGAGGGAACCGTCGGCGCTCGGTGCGCGCCGGGTTCACCCCTCCATCACGTGCGACTGATACAGAGAACGTGCAACGACGGTGCCCGAGACAAACGCCTGTCGATGGAACGTGCCACGAACAACGGCCGGGGCGCGAGGTGCATCCATCCAGGCAGAAGCCGAGGCGGCACGAGGAGAAGCAGGACGAGCAGCAATGCGAGCACGCAGGCCATCGCCATACTCAGATGAGCGCCGCCCCCACAGTCCGTACATGTGCCACCGAGGTCACTGGCTGTTCCTCCGGACTCATGCGTGCCCGCAGCGAGGTGATGCGCCTCGTCGGCATCTGTGGCGGAAACCGACATGGCCGCGGGCGCGTGAGCAACCGGCGTGCCGTGCAGGTTCAGCGTGTGCATGGCCAGCAGGCCGGTGACAACCGCGGCCACCAGCACGCCGCCCAGCAGCACACGCCGGAAGAGGCTCCGAAGACCCTTCCCTTGTTGCACAGCTGCCACCGACACCATGTGGCCTAGTTTACGGGCTCGTCGGGCAGCTCCGGAGACCGGGACCACGGGCGCCAGATGACCCCGCGTCGCCGGCGAGCACACATCCTCATGTCAATTCGACCCGAGCTCCGGGAATACCCCCTGGGGGTATTAGGTTGGGAATGGTGAGGTGTTCAAGAGGGTCAGGAGATATCGATGCGCTTGTTCGCGATCCGCGACTTCCGTCGTTTGTTCAGTGCGCAGATCATCGCGCTGTTCGGTACGGGGCTGGCTACCGTCGCCCTCGGCCTGCTCGCTTACGAGCTCGCCGGCCCGAGTGCGGGGGCAGTGCTTGCGACGGCGCTGACTATCAAGATGATCATGTACGTGTTGATCGCTCCGTTGGCTGCGGCCTATGCCGACCGGCTCCCGAGGCGGACGTTCCTCACTCTGCTAGACGTGGTGCGCGCATTGGTGGTGCTCGCGTTGCCGTTCGTCACGGAGATCTGGCAGATCTACGTCCTCATCGGTGTGCTGCAGGCGGCGTCGGCGGCATTCACGCCGACGTTCCAGGCGGTCATCCCCGATATCGTGCCCGAGGAATCCGACTACACCCGGGCGCTGTCCGCGTCGCAGGTGGCGTACACGATGGAGAGCCTGCTCAGCCCGGTGCTGGCGGCCATTGCCCTGACGTTCATGACGTTCAACTGGTTGTTCGTCGGCACATCGGTGGGTTTCGTGGTCTCCGCCGCCCTGGTGCTCTCGACTCGCATCCCCAACGCGGCCCCGAGTGGTCAGGCGGGCGCGTGGAACCGGGTCACCTCGGGCGTGAAGGTCTTCTTCGCGACTCCTCGTCTGCGCGGCGTGATGGCGCTGAACGTGGTGGTCGCCGCGGCCGGGTCGATCGTGGTGGTCAATACGGTCAACTACGTCCGCGATCAGCTTGGTGGTTCCCAGGCCGACGTCGCCTGGATGCTCGCGGCTTCTGGCGGTGGCACGCTGCTGGTCGCCCTGTTCCTGCCTCGCGTGCTCGACCGGATCGCCGAGCGGATCGTCATGATGACCGGTGCCATCGTGCTGCTCGCCGGAGTGGTGGCCGCCGTCACGATGACCGCCACCCAGGCGGCGTCCTGGATGATCACGGCACCGATCTGGGTGGTCATCGGCGGCGGCATGGCCTTGATCGTGACTCCCACCGGACGCGTCATCCGAGGTTCAGTCGCGAAGAACGAACTCCCGGCTGCCTTCGCGGCACAGTTCTCGCTGTCTCACCTGGCCTGGCTCGTCACGTACCCGATCGCGGGATGGGTCGGCACCGCGTCCGGGTTCACTCCGGCCTGGTCGATCCTCGCTGCTCTCGCGATCGCCGGGGCCATCGCGGCACAGGTGCTGTGGCCTCGCGAAAAGAAGACGGAGACCGTCGAGGACGGTGCTGGCGCCGAAACTTCGATGGGCGACCTGGCACTACGCGATGAGATCGAAGCCGCCGAAGGCACCCTCGCGGCATCCCAGTGCGCCTGCGTGCGCACTGCATAAAGCACATAGGCGGCGGATGGAGCGATGGTTCTGCCCGCCGCCGTGTGGTGCTCGCGGTGGTGCGGCGATCCGGCCTGTGGATCAGGAGCGGGTCGGCGCCCGCTGGTGCAGGAGGGGTATCCAGTCGCGGACGAGGCCGGCGGCGTCGATCCCGGTGAGTGCGACGGGGATATCCCCGAGGTAGTGGGCCGTGAGCAGTGGGTCGGTGGAGACGATTCGTGTGCTCGTGCCCAGTGCCGGGTGACCGACGCCGGTGAGGGTATGCCCGTGGATGCGTGCAGAGAACGCCGAGGACGGTAGGTAAATGCCGGGGTCGTCGGCCAGGCCGACGTCGTGCAAGAGGGCTCTGGCGGCGTGGATGCCCTGGGCGACCGAGTCATCCCAGTGATCGACTCGGTACGAGCCGTGGCGGGGATAGTGGTGCACGGCGACGCCGCCGGCGGCGTAGATGCGCTGGCGAGGCGTGTGTAGCGAGCGTAGGTGGTCATCGACGGGGATGCCGTTGGGGCCGGTCCAGGGGGCGGGGGCGGCGGGTAGGGTGCCGTGGGCGACGATCGCCAGGTCTCCTTCGACTCGCGGGCCGTCATCGAGCACGACGGTGATGCGGTCGGCGTGGCTACGGATCGCTGTCGGCGTGCGTCCGAGGTAGGCGGCATGCTGAGGCAGATGCAGGTCGAGGAGTCGTCGGGCCGCATGTTCGCCGATCCCGCCGGCACCAGGAAGGAGAGCCCGGGCAATGAGGGCGACATCGTGTCCGGCGTCAGTGAGGAGCGAGGCGGTCTCTGATGCGACGAGCCCTCCACCGAGAATCAGCACACGAGCCGTGCGGGCGGTCGCGAGCACGTCGCGGACCCGGACGGCATCCGCGATCGAGTGCAGTGTGGTGAGCCGTCCCGCGTTGAGAGCCTGGTCTCGTCCGAGGATCGTCTCGTCGAGGGTGCGCGGCCGGCTGCCGCTGGTAATGATGAGCGCGTCGTAGGTGCGCGACTTCCCGGAGTCGAGGTGTACATCCCGGCTCCGAGGGTCGATGCCGCGCACCGTATCGGCGATCACCTCCGCACCCGTGGGCGGCAGAGTGGTCTGAGCGGGTTCGAGGAGGCCGATGGCCACGCCCTTGTTCACTAGCGTCCGGTTGTGGGGCTGTTCGCCACTGCGGGTGAAGAGCTCGATGTCGATGTCAACCTCCGAGGCCTGCAAGGTCTTCGCGGCGGAGGTTCCGGCCGCGCCCGCGCCGATAATCCCGACCTTCATCGTGCTCTCCCCTCGGGGGCTATCGCTGTGAAGGCCGGCAGCAGGATCGCGTCGATGAACCACGGCGCGTCGTCAGGGTCGATCCGGCCGGTGCGCACTTCCTCGGCCGCGCCATTCATCACCACGTGCGTGGTGGTCAGCAGCCAGGACACGGGCAGGTCGGCGCGGAAGGCGCCTTCGCGCTGGCCGCGCAGCAGCAGGCCGCGCATGCGGGCCTCAGCTTTCTCGTGCATCTCGCGGATGCGTGCCGCGGGGAGCTCTTTCTGCGCGGCGGCGAGCAGTGCGCGGGACTGATCGACCAGGACCCAGCTGGAGGCGACGAGCCGTCCGAAGGCCTCGCGTGCATCCCCGTCCAGGGGCACCTCACGCAGCACCTCCTCGCCGCGTTCGAGGCTGTCCACCAGTGCGGCCTCGATGAGCTCGGCGCGAGTTTGGAAGTGACCGTACAGGGTGACGCGTCCCACGCCGGCCTCGGCGGCGATATCGGCGACTGAGGCGTCGGGGTTCTTGCGGATCGCCGTCACCGTCGCGGCCAGGATCTTCGCCCGGTTGCGCTGGGCATCGGCGCGCTGGTTGGCCGCCCGGTTCGCTGTCGCCGGGCCGCGCCGAGGACCGCCGGCCGCCTGGGCCTTCTTCGTCGGCATACTCCACCTCTCAACTCGTACGGGAATGTATGAGATAGTGTAGCTGTTACAACCTGTACACCGATGACCGAGTTACGGTGTCGCCGCCCGACTCGGCGGCGGGACAGAGGAGAGGAGCGAGACGGCCATGAGCGCGACACACACGATCACAGGGGGTGCGACATGAGCGACACGAGCACTCCGGTCCCCAAGGCAGGGGCGAAGCAGTGGTGGGGTCTAGCGATCTTGGTGATCCCCTCGACCCTGCTGTTCATGATGCTGACCATCCTGTTCTTGGCCGCTCCGAACCTCGCCGCGGACCTGAACCCGACGAGCACCCAGCTGCTGTGGATCCTCGACATTTACGGCTTCGTGATGGCCGGCTTCTTGGTCGCGATGGGTGTGCTCGGCGACCGGGTGGGCAAGCGGCTGCTGATGGTGATCGGCGCGATCTTGTTCGCCGCGGTCTCCATCGCGGCTTCCTTGACCACGATCCCTGAGCTGATGATCGTCTGGCGTGCCGTCCTCGGACTGGCCGCGGCGATGATGGTGCCGGCAACGATCGGCCTGATCTTCGTGCTCTTCGCCGACGCGAAGCAGCGTGGAGTCGCGATCGGCGTCTGGGCCGGCGGCATCTCCGCGGGCGTGGCCCTCGGCCCACTGCTCAGCGGCCTGCTCCTGGAGAGCTTCGGCTGGCAGGCGACCTTCCTGGTGGCGGTGCCAATCATGGCGATCGTCGCGATCGGCGCCCCGCTGCTCGTGCCCGAACACCGCGACCCGTCGGCGAAGATCGACTTGTTCAGCGCCCTGCTGCTGGTCGGTGGCCTGCTCGCGATCATCTACGGCATCAAGCGCTTCGCCGCCCAGGAGCCCGCATTGCCCTCGATCGGCCTGCTCGTCGTGGGCGCGCTAATCGGACTGTGGTTCGTGATCCGGCAGTTGCGCGCCAAGCAGCCCCTGCTGGATGTGCGCCTTTTCGCCAACCGCACCGTCAGCGGAGCACTCGCCGTGTTCCTGCTCTCGGCGGCAGCACTGGGCGGGGTGTACTCGCTGTTCACCCAGTACCTCCAGCACGTGCAGGGCCTCTCGCCACTCCAGGCCGGGCTGGCGATCCTGCCCGCCGCAGCGGTACTGATCGTCGTTTCCACGCTCTCTCCGGTGCTCGCAAGAAAGTTCCGTCCAGGGAACGTGATCGCGATCGGCCTGCTCACACAGGTCGTCGGCTACATCCTGTTCACCCAACTCGACGCCGGA
Source organism: Kocuria sp. CPCC 205235 (assembly GCF_040980905.1). Lineage (NCBI taxonomy): Bacteria > Bacillati > Actinomycetota > Actinomycetes > Micrococcales > Micrococcaceae > Kocuria > Kocuria sp. CPCC 205235. Next base: position 30,334 of record NZ_JAVKPR010000005.1, on the reverse strand, counting down.
ACGGGCCTCGCGCTGGTGATCGCGAGTTTCGTCATCACCTACCCCGGCGTCGCGCCCTCGATGGCACTGACCACCGACCTCGTAGTGAGCTCGGTGCCACCGGAGAAGACCGGCGGCGCCTCGGGGCTCGCGACCACCGCGAACGACCTGGGCATCTCGCTCGGAATCGCAGTGATCGGCAGCGTCGGCATCGCCACCTACCGCAACCACATCGACGGAAACCTGCCCGAAGGGCTCTCCCCGGAGGCGACGGCAGCCGCCTCGGACAGCATCGACGGCGCACTCGCGACGGCACCAGAACTGCCCGGCGCGCTGGGTGAGCAGCTCGTGAGCGCCGCACAGGCAGCCTTCGCGGGCGGAATGAACATGGCCGCGATTGTCTCGGCCGTCATCGCCGGAGTGGCAGCGATCATCGCCGCGACCCGCCTGCGCCATATCCGCCCCACCGGCGAAGCGCAGCAGCCCACCGAAGAAGAAGTTCACACTAAGTAGGAATACCCCCATGGGGTATAACGTTGAAGAAGTCATACACAAGTGAAGGAGTTTGGATCATGACCACGACGACCGAGTACCAGGTGACCGGAATGAGCTGCGGTCACTGCGAAACCGCGATCCGCGCCGAGGTCTCCGAGATTCCCGGTGTGACCGACATCGACGTCAGCGCCCAGACGGGACGCCTGACCGTCACCGCCGAGCAGCCGGTGGACGACGCCGCGGTGATCGCCGCGGTCGATGAGGCCGGCTACGCGGCCGCGAGGAGCTGAGATGAAGGCGCCTGCACGGCTGGGCCTGTACGGGCTGGTCCTCGTAGTCGTGTTCGCCGTAGCTGGATTCACGGCGAACGCGGTCATCCCCGAGGAAACCGTGCAGAGCTGGGCAGAAGACACCGCAAACAACACGCACCATGAGGAAGGAGACGCCATGAACGGCGACGAGCATGAAGGACATAACGCCGGCACATCGTCGCTGGGCCTGGGCCTCGCGCAGGACGGCTACCAGCTCACCGCGGTGACCGCACCGACTGCCACTGGCACGGAGGGCGAGCTGGCGCTTACCGTCACCGGCCCCGACAGGAACCCGGTCACGGACTTCGACCTGGAGCACGAGAAGGAGTCGCACCTGATCGTCGTCCGCGCAGACGGGCAGCACTTCCGCCACGTCCACCCGCAGATGAACGATGACGGCACCTGGACGGTCCCCTGGCAGTGGGAGGCTGCGGGCTCCTACCGGGTCTTCGCGGACTTCGTCCCCGCCGAGATCGGGGAGGGCATCACGCTCTCGACCTCGGTACAGGTGGCCGGCGACTTCGATCCTGTACCGGCCGAACCGGCTACGACAACCAGCGTGGACGGCTTCGACGTCAGTGTCGAAGGTGACCTCGTCGCGGGCTCCACATCGGAGCTGACCATGACCGTCACCCGTGATGGCGAGCCGGTCACCGGGCTGGAGCCCTACCTGGGCGCGTTCGGGCACCTGGTCGCGCTGCGCGACGGCGACCTCGCCTACCTGCACGTCCACCCGCACGGAGACGCGCCGCAGGCCGGCGAGACCTCCGGGCCGCAGATCGTCTTCGAGGCGACCGCACCGACCGACGGCCGATACCTGCTGTATCTGGACTTCCAGGTCGACGGACAGGTGCACACCGCACCGTTGGTGCTCGACACCACAACCGATACCGGCGCGGGTAACAACCACACCGCCCCCTCCGACCAGCCCTCCGATACCGAACCGGGCACCGGGGATGAGCATGAGGAAGGAGCAGACCATGGCCACTGAGAACACCAGTACGGGTGTCGCCGGGATCGAGTTGCAGATCGGCGGCATGACCTGCGCCTCGTGCGCGAACCGGATCGAGAAGAAGCTCAACAAGCTCGACGGCGTGACCGCGAGCGTCAACTACGCGACCGAGAAGGCCAGCGTCACCGGCACCGACCTCGACGCGGCTGCACTGATCGCCGAGGTCGAGAAGACCGGCTACACCGCCGTCCTCCCGAAGCCCGCGAAGGGATCCGGCGAAAGCTCGGACGAAGAGGGCGAATCCGCCGAGGACGCCGAGCTGCGCACGCTGCGACAGCGACTCATCGGGTCGGCGGTGCTCGCGGTGCCGGTCATCGCGATGGCGATGATCCCCGCCTTGCAGTTCGACTACTGGGGCTTTGCCTCCCTCGCCCTCGCCGCCCCCGTCGTGGTGTGGGCAGGGTGGCCGTTCCACAAGGCCGCCTGGATGAACCTCAAACACGGCGCGGCGACGATGGACACCCTCATCTCGGTCGGCACCACCGCGGCAATGATCTGGTCGATCATCGCGCTGTTCTTCGGCACCGCGGGCGACCGCGGCGTGGTCCACCCCTTCGAATTCACCATCTCGCGCTCCGACGGCCTCGGGCACATCTATCTCGAAGTCGCCGCCGGCGTGATCACCTTCATCTTGCTCGGCCGCTACTTCGAGAAGCGCTCCAAACGCCGCGCCGGCGCAGCCCTCCGCGCACTGCTGGAGCTTGGCGCGAAGGAAGTCTCCGTGCTCCGGAACGGGCAGGAAGAGCGAGTCTCCATCGACGAGCTGACCGTGGGTGATGAGTTCGTCGTCCGGCCCGGCGAGAAGATCGCTACCGATGGCACCATCACTTCCGGCAACTCCGCGATCGACGCTTCCATGCTCACCGGCGAATCCGTGCCCGTCGAGGTCTCCGAGGGCGATGCCGTCACCGGCGCGACCGTGAACGCCGGCGGCCGCCTGGTGGTCAAGGCCACCCGCGTCGGCTCGGACACCCAGCTGGCCCAGATGGCGAAGATGGTCGAGGACGCGCAGTCGGGCAAGGCCGAGATCCAGCGCCTCGCCGACCGCGTCTCCGGCGTCTTCGTGCCCATCGCCATCGCGGTCGCCGTCGCGGCCCTCGGTGCCTGGATCGGGGCGGGCTTTCCGCTTTCGGCGGGGTTCACGGCTGCGGTCGCGGTGCTGATCATCGCCTGCCCCTGCGCGCTCGGCCTCGCGACGCCGACGGCGCTGCTGGTGGGCACCGGGCGCGGCGCGCAGATGGGCGTGCTCATCAAGGGCCCCGAGACTCTGGAATCGACTCGCAGGGTCGACACGATCGTGCTGGACAAGACCGGCACCGTCACCACCGGCAAGATGACGCTGACCGACGTGATCACCGCGGACGGCGTGGATCGGGCCGAGCTGCTGCGCGTCGCCGGCGGACTGGAGGACTACTCCGAGCATCCCATCGCGCAGGCGATCGCCGCCGGAGCCACGTCCGAGGTGGGCGATCTGCCTGCCCCCGAGTCGTTCGAGAACATCGAGGGCAAGGGCGTGCAGGGCGTCATCGACGGGCACGCGGTCGTCGCCGGTCGCGAGTCGCTGCTGGCGGACTGGTCGATCCACCTCGATGAGGATCTCCGGGCCGCGAAGCAGGCGGCGGAGTCCGAGGGCAAGACCGCGATCGCCGTCGGCTGGGACGGCGCCGCGCGCGGTGTGATGGTCGTCTCCGATCAGATCAAACCCACCAGTGCGCAGGCGATCGCCCAGTTCAAGGAGCTGGGGCTGACCCCGGTGCTGCTGACCGGTGACAACCGAGCCGTGGCCGAGCAGGTCGCCGCCGAGGTCGGCATCGAACAGGTGATCGCCGAGGTGCTGCCCAAGGACAAGGTCGACGTCGTCGCCCGGCTCCAGGGCGAGGGCAAGGTCGTGGCGATGGTCGGCGACGGCGTCAACGACGCCCCCGCTCTCGCGCAGGCCGACCTCGGCCTGGCCATGGGCACCGGCACCGATGTGGCGATCGAGGCCGCCGATATCACCCTCGTGCGCGGCGACCTGCGCGCCGCCGCGGACGCGATCCGGCTCGCGCGGCGCACTTTGCGGACGATCAAAACGAACCTGTTCTGGGCCTTCGCCTACAACACCGCCGCGATCCCACTCGCCGCCTTCGGGCTCCTCAACCCGATGCTCGCCGGCGCGGCCATGGCCCTGTCGTCCGTGTTCGTCGTCTCCAACAGTCTGCGGCTGCGGACCTTCAAGGCCCGCGCGGACGATACCAGCGCTCCGGCACCCGCCGGACCGGCACCGGCCCGCGAGCCGGTGAACGCCTGACCCCATCCGTCATCGACACAACACGAAAGGAAACACGATGACTGCACATGAGAACCTGAACCTGACCGAGGCCTCCGCCAGCGGCGGGAGCTGCTGCGGCCACACACCCAGTGCGGAGGCCATCGCGCACACCCCGGCCGAGGAGATGACCGAATGCAAGGTGATGGCCAGCACCCCGGTCGTCAAGGCGCAGGCGGAGGAAGCCGGCCTCTATCGCGACTACCAGGGCCAGCGGTACTGGTTCTGCTGCGCCGCCTGCGGCCCCCTGTTCGACGCCGATCCCGACCGCTACGCGAACGCCGCCTAACGGCATCTGGTTCCGCGCTCCCGTCGACTCGGCTCGCACGGGAGCGCGGAGCCGTCGCCCGGCCTCAGCCCATGGCCAGAGGCGCTGAACGAAGGAGATGAGACCATGAGCAACGATCCCTCGACGCGATCGGACGCGCACGCCGAGCACGCGCATCACCACGAGCATGAGCCGCACGCCGGCCACCACGATCATCACCAGGGTCACGGCGAGGCTCCTGGCCCCCACGTCGATCATGATGCCCACGCGGGCCATGCCGGACACGCCGGGAACGGTCATGGCCATGCCGGTCATGGCGATCACGTCGGTCAGTTTCGCCGTTTGTTCTGGATCATGCTCGCGCTCGCCGTGCCGGTCGTGGGTTTCAACGATATGTTCGCCCATCTCGTCGGCTACCATCTGCCCGAAGCCGCGTGGGTCTGGTGGGTGTCGCCTGTGCTGGGCACGGTCATCTACTTCTGGGGAGGCTGGCCCTTCCTCACCGGAGGGCTGAGCGAGATCCGCTCCCGCAAGCCCGGGATGATGCTGCTCATCGCGCTGGCGATCACGGTCGCGTTCCTCGCGTCCTGGGGCGCGAGCCTGCACATCCTTCACCACGAGCTGAACTTCTGGTGGGAGCTGGCGCTGCTGGTGGTCATCATGCTGCTCGGCCACTGGATCGAGATGCGCTCGCTCGCCCAGACCACCTCCGCGCTGGACTCGCTGGCGGCGTTGCTCCCTGACGAGGCCGAGAAGATTGACGGCGACGAGGTGGTCAAGATCGCTCCCACCGATCTGACCGTCGGTGACGTGGTGATCGTCCGTCCTGGCTCGTCGGTACCCGCCGATGGGCGGATCGTCGACGGGTCGGCATCGATGGACGAGTCGATGGTCACCGGCGAGTCTAAGACGGTGCGTCGGGAGGCCGGCGACCAGGTGGTTGCCGGCACCGTGGCCACCGATTCGGGGCTGCGCGTCGAGGTCACCGCGACCGGAGACGACACCGCTCTCGCGGGCATTCAGAAGCTCGTCGCCGATGCCCAAGCATCCTCGTCGCGCGCCCAGCGGATCGCCGACACCGCGGCCGCGTGGCTGTTCTGGTTCGCCCTGGGAGCAGCACTGATCACCGCTGCCATCTGGTCCCTCGTCGGGCTGCCGGATACTGCCGTGGTCCGTACGATCACGGTGCTGGTCATCGCCTGCCCTCACGCGCTTGGTCTGGCGATCCCATTGGTGGTGTCCATCGCGACCGAACGAGCCGCCCGCGGCGGAGTGCTCATCAAGGATCGTCTCGCGCTGGAGTCCATGCGCACCGTCGACGCGGTGTTGTTCGACAAGACCGGTACCCTGACCAAGGGCGAGCCGACGGTCACGGCCATCGATTCCGCCGGCAGCCGAACCGAAGATGAAGTGCTGGCCCTGGCCGCCGCCGCGGAGTCAGACAGCGAGCACCCGCTCGCTCGCGCCATCGTCGGAGCGGCCCGCACCCGAGGACTCGCAGTGGCCGCAGCCTCCGACTTCGCCTCCTCCCCGGCAGTCGGTGTCAAGGCCACCGTCGATGGAACGGTCATCGAGGTCGGCGGTCCTTATCTGCTCGACCAGCACCAGCAGGACGAGCTCCCCATCGCTGACACCTGGCGAGAAGAGGGTGCGATCATCCTGCACGTCCTCGCCGACGGGGACGTCATCGGCGCCCTGCGACTGGCCGACGAAATCAGACCCGAATCCCGCGAGGCCGTCGACGCACTGCACGCCGCCGGGGTACAGGTCGTGATGATCACCGGCGACGCGCAGGCCGTCGCTGACACGGTCGCGCAGGATCTCGGCATCGACCGCGTCTTCGCTGGAGTCCGACCGGAAGACAAAGCCGCCAAGGTCGCCGAGCTCCAGGACGAGGGCCGTAAGGTCGCCATGGTCGGTGACGGCGTCAACGACGCTCCCGCGCTCGCCCAAGCAGATGTCGGTATCGCCATCGGCGCAGGCACAGACGTGGCGATCGGATCGGCTGGCGTCATTCTGGCATCCTCGGACCCGCGGTCGGTGCTGTCGGTCATCGAGCTCTCCCGAGCGACGTTCCGGAAGATGAAGCAGAACCTGTGGTGGGCCGCTGGTTACAACCTCCTCTCCGTCCCGTTGGCCGCAGGCATTCTCGCCCCGATCGGGTTCGTGCTGCCGATGAGCATCGGCGCGATCCTCATGTCTGCCTCGACCGTGGTCGTCGCCCTCAACGCGCAACTGCTGCGCCGACTCGACCTCACCCCGCAAGCCAGCACGACCAGAGTCCTCGATCGCTCCGCATGAGCGTCGGTCGGTCGAACCGTATCCGTTAGGAGGTCGCTCACCATGGACACCCCAGCCATTGCCACCGCACCGGTGGCTCACGGCTACATCACCGAGAAGGAACGCTATCTCGCGAGGCTCCGACGCATCGAGGGGCAGGCCCGCGGTATCCACCGCATGGTCAACGAGGATGCCTACTGCATCGACATCCTCACCCAGATCAGCGCGATCACCTCTGCTCTGGAAAACGTCGCTCTCGGCCTGCTCGATGACCACCTCCAACACTGCGTCGCCGGAGCGATTCAGGACGACGGTGCTGAGGCTGACGCGAAGCTCAAAGAAGCTTCCGACGCCATCGCCAGACTCGTCAAGTCCTGAGGAGGACACATATGAGTATCATCGCCAGCGCCCTACGGTCGGCCCGAGATTCGAGCGAAATCAGCGTCTCGGTGAGTCGCTGCTGCGACGCGATGAGATGGGTGATCACCGCGACCACGAGGTCGCGCAAGAGTCGCCGATAAACGGTCGGCCATGTCTCCGTCCCGGGTTCACGAGAGCGCTGAGACCGACATGGCATCCTACGACCCCTTGATCGCTCGGACACACACCATCCATCAGCCGATTGGCCCCGTCGCCTACGACTGCGTGAAGCTCATCGTCGTCCGCTCCGGGTCAGCGATCCTGTTCAGCGAGTTCGGAGAGCGGCCCGTCAAGGTCGGCGACGTCATCCTCCTCGGTGCGAATGTGCTGTGCAGCAGCGAACCAGAAGGTCACGTCACGGTCACGGCGATCTATGCCGACACCGACTTTCTGCTGGATCAGTTGTTCTGGCAATACGTGGGAGTGCTTCGTGACCGCCTCGACGCGCAAGGGTTCGCCGACACGATCTACACCGAACCTGCCCAGGTGCTCCGTATCGGGGAGGACCGGGCGGGATTGTTGATGCCCTGGCTGGACGAGCTCGTCGCGCTCAGCGTCGATGGTGTCTACCGGGAGAGGTTCCATCGGATGCAGGCGCTGTGGCATGCGGTCATCGACCAAATCGCGCCGTTCATCCGTATCTCGCCATATCGGACCTCGCCGAACCAGCGGGCACGGGTCAGACCGACTCTGCCCCGTGATCGCCGGTTCGCGCCGCTACGCTCCGAAGCGCGGCAGGTGCGCGATGTTCTGCGCGGTGACATTGCTCGGTACTGGGAGTTGCCGGAGTTGGCTGGGATGGTGCATCTGTCCCCGAAGCAGCTCGCACGGGTGTTCGTGGACGCCTACGGAAAGACGCCGTTGACCTATCTCACGATGCTCCGGGTCGAGGAGCTGGCCCGCCTGCTGCGCGAGACAGACCTGACGATCGAGCAGGCCGGCCGGCGGGTCGGCTGGCGGTCCCGCAACCGCGCGTCGGCGGCCTTCCGCGAGTGCGTCGGGATCACGCCGAGCCGGTACCGGGCGATGCGATCCGCGGGCAGCAGCATGCACACGAATGAGACATCGGTGCCCACCTAAACGACTCCATCCCGGGCCGGCGCGCCCACGGCGGCGGTTTCGTTGATATCCCGTTGTTCTACGTCAGGTGCCTCCGAGTTCCTGCCGGCCAACTTACCGCTCCATTCGTTCGCTGACCGTCTCGACACTCTCCGGATACACCTGGCTCACCTCGCAGGTGCAAGACCAACCGCCCACACCCCCTGGTGGCTGGTCTACCGGGAGGAGGCCGAACGATGGCGACGAGGGAAGAGGCCCGCCAGAAGCGGGAAGAGAAGCTCGACGAGCTGCACGAGAAGCTCACCGGTGCGGTCGAGCAGCTCGTCACGGGCGAGGACTGGGCTGACGCGCTCCGCTTCGCCGCCCGGTTCCGGTCCCGCAGCTTCAACAACGTCCTGCTGATCTGGGAGCAGCATCAGGCGGCGTTCGAGCAGGGGCGGGTGCCCGAGCCGTTCCCGACCTATGTCGCCGGGTACAAGCAGTGGCAGCAGCTCGGCCGGCAGGTCGAGAAGGGCCAGCCGGGGTATCAGATCCTTGCTCCGGTCACGGGGCGGTTCGCGTCGGCGAACCCGTCGGACCCGGCGTCCTGGTATCGCCTGAATCGGGGTGAGAAGCCAAAGCCGGGCGAGGTGGTGCGCTCGCGGATGGTCGGCGTGCGCCCCGCCTACGTCTGGGATGCCTCCCAGACCGCCGGTGATCCGATCCCCGACGCGCCGTCGCCGGTGCTGTTGAAGGGCGAAGCCCCCGACAGGCTGTGGGACGGTCTGGCACAGCAGGTGCGGGCTGCCGGGTTCGAGCTGATGCGGGTGCCGCATGAGGGGATGATCCGCGGCGCGAACGGTCTGACGGTTTTCGAGGCGAAGACGGTCGCGGTGCGGGAGAACATGGACCCCGTCGCCCAGGTCAAAACCCTCGCCCACGAGCTCGCGCATGTGGTAATGCACGACCCCAGCCAGGAGGATGCCCGTCAGCATCGCGGGATCGGGGAGGTCGAAGCCGAGTCCGTCGCGCTGATGATCGGCGCCGCCCACGGAATGGACACCACCGGGTACACGATCCCGTACGTGGCCGGGTGGGCCGCGAACGTGGACGGCAAGGAACCGGTCGAGGTCGTCAAAGCGACCGGTGAGCGGGTGCGGAAGACCGCCGCGGGGATTCTCGACCTGCTCGACACCGTGCAGGTGCCCGACGGCGCCCCGCCGGGCCTTGACCGTGATGCGCCGCGGCCTGTGCGTTCGAAGGAGCGCAGCGCGGCGACGGTTTTGGAGCCAGAGCCCAGCCGAGCCCCGGAGCCGCGCGTGCACGGGGGTTGTGATGGCTGCCCGGACCGCGTTCACGACCGCTCTCGCCGGGCTCGCCCCGAATGCGCCGTTGCCGATTGCGGCGCGATTGTTCGCGCAGGCGGGGGTGCCGGTGTTTCCGTGCGCGCCGGGCGGGAAGAACCCGTTCACCGAGCATGGCTTCCACGACGCCACTGCTGACCTCCGTCAGGTGGAGTCGTGGTGGCGGCGGTTCCCGGCGGCGAACATCGGAATGCCCACCGGCGCTGCCTCCGGCGTGGTGGTCGTGGATGTCGACGTGCACAGCGTCGACGGCTACGAGGCGTTCCGTCGGGCACGTCAGGCGGGGCTAGTGCACGGGTGGGAGGCGCTGGTGCGCTCGCCCACCGGCGGCCTGCACGTCTACTACCCGGCCGCCCTCACGAGTGAGCAGCCGTCGTGGCAGGCGGGGCGTGCGGGGATCGACTTCCGTGGAGATCGCGGTTACATCATCGTGCCGCCGTCTCGCCGCCTCATCGACGGCGAGACGGCCCTGTACCGTCTCGCGTCGCTGAGTCCGACGCCGGGCCGGGCGTTGGACGCGGCAGCGCTCCGGACGTTCCTGGACCCGCCGCGCCCGCCCCGCTGGCTCCCCAAGCGGGGATCCTCGGTGGGGCGGGCCGATCCGTTGAAGCTCGCGAAGTGGCTGGGCGGTGAGCGCACGGATCGCAACCACAAGTTGTTCTGGGCGTCCTGCGTGCTCGCCGAGGAAGGCGTGCCATACCGGGATGCGCTCGATGCGATGCTCACCGTCACTCAGCCTGACTTCGGGCAGCGCGAGATCGCCCGCACCGTCGCGTCCGGCTACAAACGCATCCACGGCGACACACCCCGCCCCAGAGGAGCCGACGCGGCACGAACCGATCCCGCCAATGATCTCGATGTAGTGGCTGAGGGGCGTGTTCCGGCGAGGGGGCTGCGATGAACCCTCAGGAGCGTCGCAGGTGGGCGGTGGTCACGGCCGCTTCGGGCACCGTGCTCATCGGGGCGGGTGCGTTCTGGTTGAGCTTCACCGCGCTGGCCGATCTCGCCGTGCGGTCGGGCATCGCGGCTGGGCAGGCGTGGATCTGGCCGCTGCTGGTGGACGGGCTGATCGTGGTCGCCACGGTCGCCGTCGTCGCCCTCGACGGACACCGGACGGCCTGGTATCCCTGGGCGTTGCTGATTGCGGGCGCGCTGGTGTCGGTGACTGCGAACGCGGCCCACGCTCTCGTCACCGCCGACGCGACCGTGCCCGGCGTCCTCGCCGCGACGGTCGCCGCCGTCCCGCCCTTGGTGCTCCTGGCCTCCACGCATCTCACGGTCGTCCTCATCCGCTCCACCCGTGTTGCCGATGTACCGGCCGAGTCGCCGGTTCCCGTGCTGTTCCCGGCGGCCAGCTCCGAGGCTGAGGCTCCCGACCGGCCGGCTTCGGAAACGCTGGCGCTGGCGGAGCCGGCGGAGACCGAGGAGATCACCGCCCCAGTCGTGCACGAGCCGGTCGCGTCCGAGCCTACTGAGGCCGATGCGCCCGAGGTCGGTGTGAGGCGGCGGGAGCCGGCGGCCCGGTTGCGGGGTGAGGGGTGGTCGAACAAGCAGATCGCCCGCGCCATGGGCGTGCATCCCTCGACCGTGGGCCGGTGGCTACCACGCCCACCCGACCCCGACCCGCGGGGATCGCGTGAGTCGTCCGACCCGAGAGGGGTCGGCATCCCATCCGATCAGTCTGAGGAGGAATCATCATGAACGCCGAACCGCATCCGCACGACCCCCAGCAGAACCGGCCGCCCGATCCGTCCCCGACACCGGAGCGGCCCGAGGTGTCGGCGGTGATGGCGCCGGAGGCGATCCAGGCTGCCGATGTCGTCCGCGACCAGCAAGCCGAGCTGGCCACCGAGAAGCCGGCGCGTGGGGTCGACTGGGTGCGCCCGTCGGATCTGATGGCGCGGGCCGGCGGTGCCCTATCGCGGCGCGGGATCGACTTCCAAGCCGACCTCGCACTCCGTGCCAGGGCCGGTATCGCCACCGGCGCGAAGCACCTTACTGCGTCCGCGAAGCGGTTGCCGCCGCTGTCCGCGTTCGGGCGAGACGAGCCCACGGTCGAGGCGCGCGGCCTGGGACGGGGATGAGGCGGGGTGACCGATCATGCACACGAGCCGACCGGCTTTCCCTGACCGCCCGCCGTGTCGTGGGAGGCGCGGTGCACCTGTCTGTCAGGAGGTGCCGTGATGATTCCGCACACGATGACCGCCGCCCCGGGTGGCGGCGAGGACTACACGACCGGTGAAGGGCTCCGCGCGCTGCTGGGCCGGCTGCACGAGGAAGGGCCAGGAGCGTGGCGTACCGACCCGACCGCCGCGAAACTCATGAGTTACGCGGCGGACAAGTACGCGGCTCTGGCGAGGAAGCATGGGCTTGATCCCTGGGAGGCCGTCAGCGCGGCGTTCGAGGTGATGCGCACCCGCTCGGCGCGGGAGGCGGAGGACCCGTGGGCGGTGGTCACGCACGCGGTGCGGATCACCTGCATCGCCGAGGAACGCGGCCAGGGCCTGCTCTGTTCGACACATCAGGCCCGCCGCCCGCACTACTCGGTCTTCCACGACGCCGAACGCCTCTCCGACCGCGAGAACCCCCTCGATGACTACCACCCCGCGTTCCACACCACCGACCCCGACCCCGGCAACGACGACGAGGAGTCGCGGCCGGAGGCGGCGGAGCCGACCGGGGTGCGGCCGGAGGCGGCGGAGCCGACCGGGGTGCGGCCGTCGGCGTTGAGTGCGGTGGAGGATGCGATCGCGTTCATCACCGTGCTGGGGTGGCCGCCGCAGACCGCCCGCGCCGCGGTCGAGCACATCTGCCAGGCGCTCACTCGGGCGGGGTCCAGGCAATCAGCGTTCGAAGTGCTGCGCCGCGACCAGCACTCCCGCGCCCTGCTCGACCTCCCCGGCACCTCATGGACCGCGCTCCTGCGGGTCCTGCTCGGAAACCCCGCCCCGGGCCTGTCCGCGACGAGCGCGGGCCGGGGCATCCTGCTGCGGCTATTGATCGGTGAGACGCTGCCGGTGCTGCTGCACGACGACGACCTCGTGCTCACCGTCTCGCTGGCGGCACCGAAACATGGCGGTGGGCGATGAGCGGCGGGCATATCGAGCTGGAGCGGGCGGTGTCCTCGATCATCATCGGCAACCGGCACCGCACCGACCTGGGCGACATCGACGCCCTGGCGGCGTCCATCGCGCGTGACGGGCTGCTCCAGCCCCCGACGATCACGCCGGAGGGGGTGCTCGTCTGCGGGCGGCGCCGGCTCGCCGCGATCCAGAAGCTGAACTGGCGGGTGGTGAACGTGTGGGTGCGGCAAGGAATCTCGGACCGGCTCGGGCACCTGCTCGCGGAGCAGGACGACAACCTGCTGCACAAGGACCTCACCCCGCTGGAAGCCGCCAGCCTCTACCGCGAACTCAAAGCCCTCCTCGCCGAGGACGCCGCACGCCGGCAGGAAGCCTCTCGGTTCTCCACAGCCCGCCAGCCTGAGGAGGAAGGGGACGGTGGCGGAAATTTTCCGGCACCGCCCTCGCCTGCGGGCGAGGCCCGGCAACAGGCGGCGGCGATGATCCCCGGCGCTGCGTCCTATCGGACGTTGGACAAGATCGAATACGTCCAGCAGGCCGCCGCCCGCGACGACCTCCCCGCCGAGACCCGCACCCAGGTCGCGGACGCGCTCGCACGGATCGAGGCGGGCGCGCCGGTGCATCCGATCTTCGAGGAAGTCCGCGGCCTGGTCGGTGATCCAAGGGTGTCGCGGGATGCGCGGCTGGACGAGCTGGCGAAAGCAGCGATCGCCCGAGCCAAGGCCAAGCCGCAGCGCCGCAAGACCGGACCGTCTCCGGTGGCGGGGCCGGTGGCGTGGACCACGCGGTCGTTCCTGGTGATCTGGGGCGAACTCACCGATTGGTGGACGCACTACGACGCCGCCCAGCTCGCCACGGAGCTCACCGATGAGCAGATCGAGATGTTCCTGACGATCGCCGCCGGCACCACCGCGTTCGCCGCCGCCCTCTCCACGGCGCGGAGCACCGAGCCCAGCGATGCAGGCGATCCCGCCGAAGATGCGGATGGGGAGGGCGCGGTGCGGCACCTGCGCGCCCTCTGACCTCCCTGATTGTTCGCCGCCCCGAACCCGTCGTGGGTGTCGGGGCGGATGTGCGTCTGGTGCACCTGGTGGCCATGAACCCGACTGATGCTTCTCGTTCCCGCCGCCGCCTCGTCGTGATCGTCACGGCCGCCACCCTGGTGCTAATCCTTGTCGGCGTCGGCGTCTACGGCCTGGTCACCGGCCCCCGCACTCCCGACCCGCCGCCCGCGACCTCGTCCGCACCGTCCGGACCGGTCACTCCCGGCGGCGATCCGCGCGAGCTGGCCCCGATTCCGGAGACGGATGATCCGGAGGAGTTCGCCCGCTCCGTCGCCGAAGCCTTGTTCGCGTGGGATACCGCGTCTGGCCTGATGCCGTTGGACTACACGAGCGTGCTGCTGGAGGTCGCCGACCCCACCGGTGTCGAACAGGCCGGCCTCGCCTCCGATATCGCCGGCTACCTCCCAACCCGCGAATCCTGGACCGAACTCCGCAAATACAGCACCACCCAGCATCTGGAGATCACGAACGTGTTCGTACCGGAGGCGTGGGCGGACGCCGTGGGGCAGGCGCAGCCGGGGCAGCTGCAGCCGGGCACCACCGCGTACACGATCGAGGGCATCCGCCACCGCGCCGGCGTCTGGAACGACGAACCCACGACCAGCGCGCATGAGGTGGCGTTCACGATCTTCCTGACCTGCCCGCCCAACGGCGACCCCTGCCACCTGCTGCGGCTGTCGATCCTCGACCAGCCCCTGCACTGAAAGGGAGGCAGCGATGCGGAAGGTGATCGCGGCACTCGCCGCCCTCGTCCTACTGGGCCCGTTGCTCGGGCTCGTCTCGGTCGGGTTGCTCATGAACCCGGCCACCGTCTCCTGCGCCGCCCCCGACGGCGGGTTCCAGGTCGGTGAGATCCCTGGGGAGCTGACGGCGACGACGCGGAACGGGGAGACGATCACGCTCGGCCGCGCCGAGCTCACCCATGCCGTCACGATCATCGGGACCGGATCGGGCATCGAGGGGGTGGGGCGCGACGGCATTCTGATCGCGCTGATGGCCGCGCTCACCGAGTCGCGCATGCGGATGCTCGCCAACACGAGCGTCTACCCCGAGAGCGGCGACTATCCCAACGACGGCAACGGGTCAGACAACGATTCACTGGGCTTGTTCCAGATGCGCCCGCAGGAGGGGTGGGGCACGGTCGCCGAGCTCATGGACTCCGACTACCAAGCCGCCGCGTTCTACGGCGGTCCCGGCGGGCCGAACCAGGGCTCGCCGCGCGGGCTGCTGGATATCCCGGGGTGGGAGCAGATGGGCAAGGGCGAAGCCGCCCAGGCCGTGGAAGTGAGCGCGTATCCGGACCGGTACGACAACTACGAACCCGTCGCCGAACAGATCCTCACCACCCTCACCAGCACCGGCGTTGGTGCTCCCGCCCCCGTCGCCCCGGCTCTCGTGCTCGCCGCGGGACCGGTGATGGAGTCGTCGCGGGTGGTGTTCCCACTGCCTGAGGGCACCTGGGTTGCCACCTCGCCGTTCGGACCGCGCACACACCCGATCACCGGCGAGGAAGAGTCCTTCCACACCGGCGCAGATTTCTCCGCCCCGGACGGCACGCCGATCCTCGCCGCCGCCGACGGCACAGTGACCGTTTCTGAGTTCTCCGGCGGGTACGGCGGCCTCGTCGTCATCGAACACCACATCGACGGGCAGACCGTCGCGACCGCGTATGCGCACTCGTGGGAGAACGGCATCCACGTCCGAGCCGGCGACCAGGTGCGTGCCGGGCAGCACATCGCCGACGTCGGCTCCAGCGGCATGTCGACGGGGCCGCATTTGCATTTCGAGGTCCGCCAGGGCGGCACCGACGGCGAGTACATCGACCCCGCGAAGTGGCTCAACGACCACGACGCCGCCGACCTCCCCGAAGCCGACGTGCCACCGGCCGGGTCCGAAGACTGTGACACCGGAGCGGAGGCACCGGGTGATCCGTCGCCGGTCGAGGGCAACCCGGATGAGCTGGTGGACGACCCGACTAGCGACGGGCAGATCACGGTGCGGATGCTCAGCGTCTACGAACAGACCCTCGCGGCGTTCCCGGAGTCGACGTGGGCGTGCTACTCGCCCCGCCCCGGTCAGAAATCCGAGCACCCGCTCGGACGGGCCTGCGATGTGGCGTTCGGGAACGCGATCGGCCAGCACCCGACCCCGGCACAGCTCGAGTACGGGTGGCAGGTCACGAACTGGCTCCAAGAACACGCCGACACCCTCGGCGTCGAATACCTGATCTGGCAGGGCAAGATCTGGTCGGCCTCCCGCGCCGACGAAGGCTGGCGCGACTACACCGGCGGCGGGATGCACGACCCCGCCGATATCACCGGCGGCCACTACGACCACCTCCACATCACCGTGAAAGCGGGTGCGGCGTGATGAACGTGTTCCCGGACTTCGACGGTCTCTCCGGCATCAGCGAGCTGCGCGAGGTCGCCGGCGCGCTGCTCATGTTCGTGCTCGTGGTGGCGGTGCTGATGCTGATCGTGTCCGCGATCTGCTGGGCGATCGGCGCTGCGAACGGCAACTACCAGGTCGCGGCGAAAGGCCGCATCGGCGTGTTCGTCGCCCTCGGCGGCGCGATCCTCGCCGGCGCCGGCGTCGCCTGGATGAACTGGCTCATCACCATCGGCGGACAACTCTGACGACCCGCTCCGCTTCGTTCTCTGGGCCCGTCTCCGGGTGCTTCGGCACCCCGGGGCGGGCCTTCTTTTTGTGCCCGGTGGGGCGGGGTGCACCTGGCGGTCGGAACTGTCTTCCGTCTTCTGAAAGGGCACTCATCGTGATTGACATCGACCCCAACTCCTCCGGGCTTCCGGGCATCGAGCAGCTGCGCACGATCGTCGGCGCCGTGATGACCGTCGGCCTCATCCTGTCCGTCCTCGCCCTGATCATCTCCGCGATCGTCTGGGCCTACGGCTCCAACAGCAGCAACCCGCACCTCGCGGGGAAGGGAAAGACCGGCCTGCTGATCTCCTGCGGTGCGGCGATCATCTGCGGCGGCGCTGTCGCGCTCATCAACTTCTTCTGGGGCGTCGGCCAGCAGGTCTGATCTCTTCTGCGTGTGAAAGGAGGGGTCTGCCGTGAGCGTGTGCGACATCCCCGTCATCTCCAACGTGTGCGATGCGGTCGGCGAGGGCACCGCATCCCTGATCGCCGCCCCGTTCGACTGGCTCGCCTCCTCGATGGCCGGGGCGGCGGCCTGGCTGATGGAGACCATGTGGACCGTCTTCGACACCACCACCCTGGTCGATCTCACCCAGGACGGGTTCGTGTCCGTCTACAACCTGCTGTTCGGGATCGCCCTGTTCATCGTCGCGATCTTCTTCTTCCTCCAGCTCATCACCGGGATGATCCACCGCGACCCCACCGCCTTGTCCCGCGCCGCCCTCGGAGCAGGGAAATCGATCCTCGGATCGTTCGTGGTCATCACGCTGACCACGGTGCTACTGGAGATCGTCGACCAGCTCTGCATCGGCCTCATCCAGGCCGCCGGTGAGACCACCGAGTCGATGGGCAACCAACTCCTGCTCCTCGCGAACGCTCTCGCGGGCCTGAACATCGCAGCCCCAGGCGTGGGGGCGATCGTGTCGATCTTCCTCGCCGGACTCATGATCGCCGCGATCGGGATCGTCTGGTTCAGCCTGCTGATCCGGAAGGCCTTGATCCTCGTCACCGTCGTTCTCGCCCCGCTCGCGCTCTCCGGTGCCTCTTGGGATGTCACGAAGGGGTGGATCGGGAAGTGGGCGACGTTCCTGGTCGCGCTGATCGTCTCCAAGCTCGTCCTGGTCGTGGTGTTTCTGGTGGCGATCACGCAGGTCGCGACACCGATCGACTCGGGCCTGACCGCCGTGACCGAACCCATCGCCGGCATCGTGCTGCTCGGCATCGCGGCGTTCGCGCCGTACATGGTCTACCGGCTGATCAACTTCATCGGCTTCGACCTCTACAACAGCATGGGTGCCGAGCAGGACGCGAAGAGCGCGATGAACCGGCCCCTCCCGATCCCGTCCAAGCCGAACACCGACGGCACCCAGAAGATCCTCGACGGCTCCGGCGGAGACAGCGACTCCAACGGCGGTGGAGGAAGCGGCGGTGGGACGCCCCCGAGCACCACGCCGCCCGCGGGAACCGAGACTGCCGGTGCCGAAGCGGGCACGGAGGCCGCGGCCAGTTCGGGCCCCGCGGCCCCGGTCGTTGCCGGCGCGGTCGTCGTCAAAGAGGCCGCCGAAGCCGGCCCGGAAGCGGGGAACGAGGTCGGGCAGCAGGCCGATGCGGCCGCCAGCGGCGCACAGAACACCGGCAACAGCACTCCCGGCGAAAGCAGCGGCGGCAATCGTCCCGGTGATGGGGGTTCGGGTGGGACGCTGCCTCCGCCGTCGCCGCCGGTGCCGAACACCCCGCCCGACCCGAACCCGGCACCGCTGAGTGGGAAGGAGTAGCTCATGTCTCGCACCGACACGACGACGACCGGGGGCGAGCTGGTCCCGGTGAAGTTCTCCCGGCTCACCCGCCGCGGCCTCATCCTGGGCCTGTCCCTGTCGCAGGTGATCGCCCTCGGCATCGGCGGCGTCTCCCTGGTCGGCGCGCTCTACGCCGGCGGCGGCATCCTCGTCCTCTACTCCGCACCCATTTGGCTGCTTGCCATCGCCCTCGTCTGGGTGAGGATCGGCGGGCGGGCACTGGTCGAATGGCTCCCAATCTGCACGTGGTGGCTGTGGCGCACCACCGGTGGGCAACTCCTGTACCGGCGACGAATCGTCACACCTAGGCCGGCGGGCACCCTCGCCCTGCCCGGCGACATGGCCCGGCTCCGCGAGTACGCCGACCCGGAGACCGGGGCAGGCATGATCCACGACCCGACCGGAAACACGCTCACCGTCGCAGTTCGGGTGACGCATCCGGCGTTCGTGCTCCTGGACCCGTCCGAACAGAACCGCCGCGTCACAGCCTGGGGCCGGGTGCTCGCCACGATCTGCCGCTCCGGACGGATCAGCGCGCTCCAGGTGCTGGAGCGCACCCTGCCGGACTCCGGGCAGGGGCTGGCGGAATGGTGGGCCGAGCACGGCACCCACGACGGCTCCTGGGCCTCGACCACCTACGCCGAGCTCATCGACCGGGCCGGCCCCGCCGGGGAACGCCACGCCACCACGCTGTCGCTCTCGCTGGATATGCGGGCGGCGGCCCGGCAGATCCGCACCGCCGGCGGCGGCATCAAAGGCGCAGCAAACGTGCTCCGGCAGGAGATGGCAACCCTCGTCGCGGCGCTCCGGGCCGCGGACCTCACCCCCTCGGGATGGCTGTCCACGGGTGAGATCGCGGTGATGCTGCGCACGGCCTACGACCCCGCGATCGGCCCCACCCTGGAACGCCACGGCCAGCTCGGGCAGGACCTCGCAACCGCCGGCCCGGTCGCGGTGACCGAGACGTGGGATCGGCTGCGCACCGACTCCGGCCACCACGCCGTCCTCTGGATCAGCGAGTGGCCGAGATCGATGGTGTATCCGGGGTTCCTCGCCCCGGTCGCGCTGTCGACGGGGATTCAGCGGTCGATCTCGCTGATCTGCACCCCGCTGCGCACCGACCAGGCGGTGCGCGACATCCGCAAGAAGAAGGTCGAGCACATCTCCGACCAGGCGCAGCGACGGCGGATCGGGCAGATCCAGGACGCCTCCCAGACCGCCGAGTACGAGGACGTGCTCCGCCAGGAAGCCGACCTCACCGCCGGACACGGGGTGCTCCGCTACACCGGCCTGATCGCAGTCACCGCACCGACGGCGGAGGAGCTGGATACGGCGGTCGCCGCGATCGAGCAGGCCGCGATCCAGGCCTCCTGCGAAACCCGGCTGCTGGTCGGTCAGCAGGCCGCCGCGTTCACCGCCGCCGCACTACCGCTGGCTCGCCGCATCTGACCCGCAGTTGAGCCCGGTGCGTGGCCGGGTGCACCTGGGAGCACGGCGCCCCGACCCTCCATTCACCTCCGCGGGTCGGGGCGCTGCCGCATCCGTTCCCACGTATCGAAAGAGGCCCGCTCATGCCTACGTTCAACGACCCTGCCGCCGATGCCCGCGAAGCCTCTGAGGCGGTCCGCGGGCTCGCCCACGCCACCCAGCGCATCGAGAACCCTGAGGTGCTGTATCCGGTGATCGGC
This sequence comes from Kocuria sp. CPCC 205235, assembly GCF_040980905.1. Taxonomy (NCBI): domain Bacteria; kingdom Bacillati; phylum Actinomycetota; class Actinomycetes; order Micrococcales; family Micrococcaceae; genus Kocuria; species Kocuria sp. CPCC 205235. Next base: position 10,570 of record NZ_JAVKPR010000005.1, on the reverse strand, counting down.
GAGCTCATGGCGACCACCAGGAACCTGTCGCAGGTGCTAGACCAGCTCGCCCGCGCCCACCAGCAGCACACCGGACGAGCGATGACCGATTCCGGCGACCGGGAGGCAAGCAGCCACCTCACGTTCGAGGCCGCCGCCGCACTCCACGAAGCCGCGGCGCACATCGGGCAGGCCGACACGGTGCTCGACCGGGCGTCGAGCCGGGCCGGGCAGATCGCCTGGCGCCCTGAGGACCCGCGGTACCGGTGGGTCAGTGTCGTGTTCCTGCAAGGGAGCGAGGCGCAGCCGGTGATGGAGATTATCGACCGGCAGGGTCCGGATGCCGCGATCGCATACCTCGCCGCCTTCGATTACGGCGAGGAGACCGTGAGCGCTGCGATGGAGAACGGGTACGTCTACGAGACCGCCCCGCAGACCCCGGCGGACCGACTCGTCAAGGACGGCGATTACGCCCTCACCTACAGCCCCGACCTGAACTATGTCGGCCTGTCCCGCCGCATCGACGCCCCCGAACCCGAGCGCGAGACGCCGACCGCCGAAGCAGCTCCTGCCAGCCGGGGTGTGGGGCGGCATCGCGGGGCGGAGCGTGCGGATGGGTCATCGTGGTTCCTGCCGGATGCGATCGCTGAGGTCGCCGAGTCGCGGGGACTGTCGCTGTGACCCGGCAGCCGGAGGCCGAGCGCCTGCACACCGCCGTCCTCGTCGCCCCGTCGAAAGAACGCCGGCGCCTGCGCACGCAACGCCGCAAAGCTGCCGCCCGGCTCCTCGCCGAACAGCGCCACCGCGAGCAGGCCGAGGCGAAGGCGAAGAAAGCGGCGGAGCGGGCGGAGCGGAAGGCGACCCGGTATCTGCCCGCCGCCGGCGAACCCGGGCCCGTCGCGCTCCGGTCGCCGGGCGGGTTCCGGCTGCCGCGGCATCAGGACACCTCCGCCATGTTGGCTGGTGCGTATCCGTTCCTCGCTGAAGGCGGCCTCGGCTCCCAGGGCGTGTTCGTCGGCCAGGATCTCTACTCGGGCGGCTCCTTCGTGTACGACCCGTGGGTGCTGTACGCGAACGGGATCATCACGGCACCGAATGTGGTGGTGGCTGGGATCGTTGGCAGCGGGAAGTCGTCGCTCGCGAAATCGCTATACACCCGCTCGTTGGGGTTCGGGCGACGCGTCTACATCCCCGGCGACCCGAAAGGGGAACACACGGCCGTGGCGGGGGCGGTCGGGGGGCGGGCGATCAAGCTCGGCCACGGCCTCGCAACCCGGTTGAATCCGCTTGATGAGGGGTATCGGCCGGCCGGGATGAGTGACCAGCAGTGGACCGCGACGGTCACGTCCCGCCGCCGAGACCTCATCGGCGCTCTGACGGAGACGGTGCTGGCGCGGCCGATGTCGCCGTTGGAGCACACCGCGATCGATACGGCGCTGGCGGTGACGATGCGGGAGAACGACGTGCCGATCCTGCCGATGGTCGTCGACCACCTCCTCGACCCCGCCGACGACCCCGACGGCCGCCTCCGGGAAGACGGGCGCATGGTCGGGCACGCGCTGCGCCGTCTCGTGCACGGCGATCTCGCCGGCCTCTTCGACGGCCCCTCGACGGAGGTGTTCGATCCGTCGCTGCCGATGATCTCCCTCGACCTGCCCCAGGTCACCGAGAACTCCACCCTGATCTCCGCCCTGATGACGTGCTCGTCGGCGTGGATGGAAGCGGCGCTGCTCGACCCGGCGGGCGGGCAGCGATGGTGCGTGTATGACGAAGCGTGGAGGGTCATGTCCCAGCCCGCGCTGCTGAAACGGATGGACGCGCACTGGCGCCTCGCGCGGGCATACGGCATCGCGAACATGATGATCTTCCACAAGATCAGCGACCTCGACAATGTGGGCGATCAGGGATCGGCCATGCGCGGCCTCGCCAACTCGCTCCTCGCGAATGCGGAGACGCGGGTGATCTACCGGCAGGAATCCGATCAGCTCGGCCCCACCTCCGCAGCCCTCGGACTGACGGGCACCGAGCAGGGCCTGCTGCCGACGCTCGGGGTCGGGCAGGGGCTGTGGAAGATCAAGGGCTCCTCCTGCGTGGTCCAGCACCAGCTCCATCCCGCCGAACATCGCCTCTTCGACACCAGCTCACGCGCAGCGGCCATTCCCCGCAAGTTCAAGAATCCTGAAGCCTGATTCGCCGGAAGATGCGGATCGAGGGGCTCTGTGCGGGGTGGTGAGGTTGCATCTTCACGAAAGATGCGACCTCACCCTATTCTGCCGGTGATCGCGCAGGCCGGCCTGGTGTTCCACTTCATGGAGTTGTGTGCGGTGTGGTGCTGGCGCGTGGTGCCTGGCTTCGTGCCTAGCGTTTCCCGCGTGCGGCGCGCAGCCCGTTGAGAATCACCAGGACCTCGGCGATCTCGTGCACGAGGACCACGGCGGCGAGTCCGAGGATGCCGAACAGTGCGAGCGGGAGCAGCGCGGTGATGATCAGCAGCGAGAGGATGATGTTCTGGTTGATGATGCGCCTGCCGCGGCGGGCGTGGTCGAACGCGCGTGGGAGCAGCCGTAGGTCGTGGCCGGTGAAGGCGACGTCCGCGGACTCGATCGCGGCGTCGGAGCCGGTCGTCCCCATGGCGATCCCGATGTCCGCGGCGGCCAGTGCCGGGGCGTCGTTGATGCCGTCGCCGATCATGGCGACCGCACCGTTCGTGCCGAGTTCGGTGATCGCGGCGGACTTGTCCTCGGGGCGCAGCTCGGCGCGCACGTCCTCGATCCCGGCCTGCGCGGCCAGCGCGCGGGCGGTGCGGACATTGTCGCCGGTGAGCATGGTCACCCCGACGCCCTGCGCGGTGAGGGTGCGCACGACCTCGGGGACCTCGGGGCGCAGCTCGTCGCGAACCCCGATCGCAGCGACCGGCACACCGTCGCGGTGCACGATGACGACCGTCATGCCTTGCTCTTCCAGGTCCGAGACCTGGTCGCCGAGTGTCCCGGCGTCGAGCCAGCGGGGGCTGCCGACGGTGATCTTCGTGCCGTTGAGGTGGCCTTCGATGCCGTGCCCTGCCTGCTCGGTCACGTCTTCGGCGGCAGGGGCGCCCGGGGCTGCGGCGGTGATCGCTGCGGCCAGCGGGTGGGTGCTGTGCTGTTCCAGGGCCGCCGCCCAGTGGAGTGCCTGCGTCTCGGTCACGCCATCGGTCGTGAGCACGGTCGTGACCGCGGGTTCGTTGCGTGTGAGTGTGCCGGTCTTGTCCACGGCGATATGACGGATGGTGCCGAAGCGCTCGAAGACTGCGCCGGATTTGATGATCACGCCGAACCGGCTGGCCGAGCCGATCGCGGCGACCACGGTGAGCGGCACGGAGATCGCCAGTGCGCAGGGTGAGGCGGCGACGAGCACGACGAGGGCGCGGGTGATCCACAGTTCCGGATCGCCGAGCAGCGAGCCGATGAGCGCGACGAGAGCGGCGAGCACGAGCACGCCGGGCACCAGCGGGCGGGCGATCCGGTCGGCGAGACGGGCACGGTCGCCCTTCTCCGTCTGCGCCTGCTCGACGAGCTCGACGATCGTCGTGAGGGAGTTGTCGGTGCCTGCCGCGGTCGTCTCGATCTCCAGGACTCCGGCGGCGTTGATCGCTCCGGCCGACACTGCGTCTCCGGGCTCGACGTCGACCGGGATCGACTCCCCGGTGATGGCCGAGGTGTCCAGGCTGGAGCGCCCCGACCGGATGATCCCGTCGGTCGCGATCCGCTCGCCGGGGCGGACGAGCATGAGTTGCCCGACGGTGAGGTCTTTCGCCGGGATCTCGACTGAGGCGCCGTCGCGGCGGACGGTTGCGGTCTCTGGGACGAGTTTGAGTAGCGCCCGCAGCCCGCCGCGGGCGCGGTCCATCGCCTTGTCCTCCAGCGCCTCGGCGATCGAGTAGAGGAACGCCAGCGCGGCGGCCTCCTCGACGTAACCGAGGACCACCGCACCAACGGCGCTGATCGTCATCAGCAACCCGATGCCCAGCTTGCCCTTGAACAGCTTTCGGATCGCGCCGGGGGTGAATGTGGACGCGCCCAGCAGCAGGCCGACCCAGAAGATCACCAGGGCCGCGACTTCCGCCCCGGTCCACTCCAGGATCAGGCCGGTGCCGAATGCGATTCCGGAGAAGACGGGCACCATGATCCCGCGGTCACGCCACCACGGACGCTCTACTTCCTCGGTTTCCGGGGTCGTGGTGGTCGGCTCGTCGCAGCCGCATGCGGCGCTCACGTGTTCGCCTCCGTCCCGCAGCATCCCGGCACGGTGCAGGCCGCGTCCAGGCACGGGGCGCTCTCGTCAACGGCCAGCGTCACGTCGATGAGCGCTGTCAGCGCCGCGGTCAGGTGCGGGTCCGCGATCTCGTAGCGGGTCTGCCGGCCCTCGGGCTCGGCGACCACGATGCCGCAGTCGCGCAAGCAGGTCAGATGGTTCGAGACGTTCGAGCGGGTCAGTTCCAGCCCGCGTGAGAGCACCGCCGGGTAGCTCGGGCCGTCCAGCAGGGTCATCAGGATCCGGGAGCGCGTCGGGTCTGCCATGGCCCGGCCGAGCCGGTTCATGACGTCGAGACGTGAAGTAATGGTCAGCATGCACTGAACTATACAGTGGATGCTGACTAGTTGTCGCCTTCGTCAGCGTGCTGCATGCGCTCCGCGCGCTACCAACAGGGTTGCCTTCCCGAGGAATGCCATAGAGACACGCACGTTGCGGGGGTCGGGTGGGTGCACCTGGCGGGTATGAGACACGCCCCAAACGTTGCCGATTCCTCCTCGTCGTCCGTTCCGGTGTCGGTGCCGCATCTCGTGCTCGACGTGCACGACGACGGCACCCTCACCGCTACCCTCGACACCCGCCCCATCGACCCGCCCGAGGGGGTGGGCGCGTGGCGGCGGGCCATGTTCGCGCAGATCATCGACCACGCCACGAACGACCGGTCCGTCGCTGTCAGAGTGACCGTGCACGAATCCGACGCCACCACGTTCACCGACATTCTCCCCGCCGCGAAACGCCCCGCCCCGGAACCTGTGGCTGAAGAGAAGGCGGAGTCGCGGCGGGTGCCGAAGCGTCAGCGGGCGGCTGATCCGATCTCTGTGGACGGGGGCGGCGGGTTCATCGCCGGGGAGGACGTCGCCGTCGCCGTCATCACCGCCCACACCGATGCGAGCCCGGACGGGCGCGCACGCGCCCTCCTCGACCCCGCGGTCGTCGCGGCGGCGCGGGCGGGCGAGGTGGTGCTGGTCGGGCGGGTCTCCGGCACGGTCGCCGTGCGGAGTCTGTCGTGATCGGGCCGCAGGGCCGTCCCGGCGGTAGCGGGCAGATGGGTGACGAGCTCACCAACCTGATCCTCATCGCCGCCGGCGGCCTCCTCGGGGTCGCGTTCGTGCTTCGCGCCGCCGGTAGCGTGGCGGCGTTCTTCACCGGCATCCCGCAACCCACTGCCGGAGCGTCCGGCGGGGTTGCGGTGTTCTTCAACCCTGCTGATCCTGGCGGGCAGCTCGGCGCCGACGGCCTGAACCCGGTCGTCTACTGGGTCGTCGCGACCCTTATGCTCGGCGCTCTCGTCACTGTCGGGTTCTGGGTGTGGAGTCTGATTCGTCGCACGATGCGGCAGGCCGTGCTGGACCCGCACCGGCAGGAGGGTACAGCCACCCGCCACGAGATCGCCCAGGCCGCCTCCACCAAAGCGTTGGTGCGCCGTGCCAGCACCTTGCGTCCCTCGCTGGAGAATCCCGCACCACGGGATGTCGGTTACCGGCTCGGCACCGCGCACCGGCACGAGGTCTGGGCCTCGGTGGAGGATTCGATCCTCCTCGTCGGCGCACCCAGGAGCGGCAAGGGCCTGTTCCTCGTGATCCCGGCGATCCTCGACGCCCCTGGTGCGGTGGTCACGACCAGCACGCGTCCCGATAACGTCACCGCCTGCCTGCGCGCGAGGAAGCGCATCGGCCCGGTGGCGGTGTTCGATCCGCAGCACCTCGCCGACGGCCTCCCCGCCGGTCTCCGTTGGTCGCCGATCCGGGGCTGCGAGTCGCCGCAGACCGCGATGATCCGCGCCGCCGGCCTCGCCTCCGCCACAGGCCTCAGCGCGGGCGGCGTCGAAGGCGGCGACTTCTGGGAAGGGAAAACGAGGGCCGCGCTCCAAGCGCTGCTGCACGCCGCCGCCCTGGACCGCCGCACCCCGACTGAGTTGTTCCGGTGGACGCTCGATCCCACGTCGGCGGCGGATGCGGTCGCGATCCTCACCAACCATCCGGATGCGGCGACCGGGTGGGCGGACTCGCTCGCGTCGATGATCGACGCCGACCCCCGCACCAGGGATTCGATCTGGCAAGGCGTGTCGCTATCGCTCGCCGCCCTCGCGGACCCTCGGGTGCTCGACGCCGTGTCCCCGGGAGCGGGCGAGGAGTTCGACCCAGAAGCGTTCATCCGACAGCGCGGCACCCTGTTCCTCCTCGCCACCGGTGCCGGGGCCGGGAACAGCGCCGCGTTGGTCGCGGCGCTGGTGGAGGATCTGGTCGAGACGGCCCGCCGCCTCGCCGCCCGCTCCGCCGGCGCCCGCCTGGACCCGCCGATGCTGCTCGCGTTGGACGAGATCGGGAACCTCGCACCCCTGCCATCCCTTCCGACGTTGATGGCCGAGGGCGGCGGGTCTGGGATCACGACGCTCGCGGTATTGCAGTCGCTCGCGCAGGCACGGGACAAGTGGTCGGAGCACCAGGCCGGGGCGATCTGGGACGCCTCGATCGTGAAGATCCTCCTCGGCGGAGCCTCCAACAGCCGCGACCTGCAAGACCTCTCCACGTTGATCGGGGAACGCGACGAACTGACCGACTCCACCACGGTCGGTGACTACGGCTCCCGCTCCAACCAGCGCTCCGTCCGCCGGGTCGCGATCCTCCCACCGGACCGGATCAGGACGCTCCCGTTCGGCACCGCCGTCACCCTGCTCCGTTCCGCGCCGCCGATCATCACCGACCTGCGCGCCTGGCCCAACCGCCCCGACGGGGCCCAGCTCAAAGCCGACCGCGCCGAGGTCGAATGCCTCCTCCACGACGCCCACCGGACCTGAGCCGGCGAGGGAGGGGGGAGGGCGGGTGCACCTGCTTGACCCAGCGGCTCCTACACGAGGTGGCCGCCTGAGCAGAGCAACGGGAGCACACGATGAACGAGCAGCCACGTAACCCCGATCCCGAGATCGGCGATGCCTTCTACGGGTTCGTCGCCTCCGAGCCGCAGCTGACCTGGCACGACGGCACACCGCGCCTGTACTTCAAGGCCGGGCAGGAGCGCTACGAGTACGGACCCGACGGGTCGCGCACCAAGCTGCCCACCACGTTCCACGATGTCGTCGCGTTCCGTGGAGCCGCTGTCAGCGGTGACGAGACGCTGTCCAAGCTGGACTGGTTCGTCGCGCACGGCCGCCTCGAACCGAACACGAACCCCAACACCGGGGTGGAGACGAAGGAGTTCATCGCGAACCGGCTCGGACCCGACGCCGCCCGGATGAACATCGAGATCGGCACTCCGCGTCGCCGCTCCCAGATGGAGTCCCCGAACCGGCGGCAACCGGCGCGTCAGGTCGCGTTCGAGCCGCCCGAGCAGGACCAGCCCGAGCACGAGCAGCCCACACGGGCCATGTGAGAGGGGCGAAGCCTGATGAACGACGACCCCACGCTCCCACCCGACGACCTGGCCTCCGAGCCTGAGGAGTGGGAGGAGGACTTCGGGCGGCTCGACCCTGACGATGACATTCCGGGGCCGCCGCGGCCGGTGAACTGGAACCTCCTGCTCTCTCACGACCTGGAACAGGAATGGCTCGCCCTCAACCGGTGGGTCGAATGGCTGAGGCGAACCTACGCGCTGCCGGCGTCGGTGATCCCGCCCTACTGGCACCGGCATTCCGAGCTGCACTGGGAGCTCAGCGCTCTGCACCTGCACTGGCTGGGCGCCTACGACCCGGAGCAGAACGCGTCCGCCGCGATCGGTTGGCACCGCGACTTCGCCGCGGCCCGCCAGCGCCTCCGCGACTGGGTGGCCGCCTCCGGCACCCGACTGGACCGCGACCGGCCCTCCCGGCAGACCGCGTGGCCCGGCGAACCGCCCGCCCCGCCGGTCGAGGACACCCCGATCACCGACCGACGCGCGGACTTCGTGCAGTTCGTGATCGCGCAGGTCGCCCGCCGCAAGGCCGCCGAAGACGCCGTCTTCGCCCGCCTCGATGACGCCGCGCGCTCAGACGATGGGTAGGTGACGAGCGGTGGTGCGGAATTATCAGCGCAAGACCCAGCGGCCCTCCGCAGACCGGAACCTGCGCGTCACCTTCACCCGGCGCGAGCAGATCGACGTCGAGAAGGTCGCCGAAGTCCTCATCCGCGTCGCCCTGCGAGAAGCCGGCACCGGCACGAAGGCCGGGCAGGCCGGCACCCGACTCCGGGCGCTGCTGAGCAGCGAGCGGTAGAATCCCCGGTACGTAGTACGTCCATCAGGGCGCTACCGGCTTACCCCTTTGTTGCCCGAACCCGTCGCGGTTCGGCAGGCCTCCCCATCTGTGTCGTGACAGCCCAACGGCGCCCGCACCCATCCCTTCTGGGATTGGGTGAGCGCCCGAAAGGCAGTCACGACCATGACGCTCCTCGACCTTCCCGCCGGCCTCGACCTCAGCGCCCTGCGTGCCCTCGCCGGCCCCGCGACCCAGGCCCTCGATGTCACCCTTCCCGATGGGAAGGTGCCGGCGATCTCCTACCTGCGGGTCTCCACCAAGGACCAAGCCACCCGTAACGGCCTCGAAGAAGGCCTATCCATCCCTGCGCAGCGCGAGGCCGCGCAGCGCAAGGCCGAGCAGCTCGGTGCGGTCATCGTCAAGGAATTCATCGAGCCTGGCGAGTCCGGCAAGACCGCCCGCCGCAAAGCCCTCCAGGAGATGCTGGACTACCTCGCCGAGCATCCCGTCAGGTACTGCATCATCAACAAAGTCGACCGGATCGCCCGGAACCGGCTCGATGATGCGATCATCCACGCCACGCTCCGCCAAGCCGGGGTCACACTCGTGTCTGTCATGGAGAACATCGATGAGACCCCCTCCGGGATGCTCATGCACGGCATCATGGCCTCGATCGCGGAGTTCTACTCCCTGAACCTCGCCCAGGAGGTCACCAAGGGTCTCGTGCAGAAAGCCTCTATCGGCGGCACCCCGCACAAGGCACCCATCGGCTACCTCAACGTCCGCCTCACCGATGCGAACGGGCACGAGGTGCGCGACGTGCAACTCGACCCCGACCGGGCCGACCTGATCCGGTTCGCGTTCACCGCCTACGCCACCGGCTACTGGTCCCTCTCCAAGCTCGCCCGGGAGCTGGAGACCCGCGGCCTCGCCACCCGGCCCACGCCGACCTTCCCCGCAAAGCCGGTCACGACCACGGGGCTGCACAAGATCGTCACGAACCCCTACTACCAGGGCATCGTCACGTTCCGCGAGGTCACCTACCCCGGCACCCACGAACCACTGGTGACGCCGGAGACGTTCGAGCAGGTGCAGACGATCCTCCAGCAGAACCACGTCACCGGCGACAAGCCGCAGAAGTACGACCATTACCTCAAAGGCTCGATCTACTGCGGCTGTGGAAAGAAGCTCATGTTCGAACGGCCCCGCAACCATCAGGGCGTCGCCTACGACTACTTCACCTGCACCGGCCGCCGGTTCAAGCGCAACGACTGCCAGCGCACCGCCATCCTCGTCCACCGCGTCGAGCAGAGCATCGAGAACCGCTACCAGCACGTCTCCGTCACCGACGACGAAGCCGAACAGATCAAGGCCGTGCTCGGGCAGGTCTTCGACGCCCTCGCCGAATCGACCAGCGACGAACGGACTCTGCTTGCCGGGCAGAAGGCCAAGCTCGAAGCCGAACAGGTCAAACTCCTCCAAGCCCACTACGCCGACGCGATCCCCATCGACCTCCTCAAAACCGAACAGGACCGCATCCGCGCGAGCCTCCACGCCATCACGAATCGGCTCGACACCCTCGCGACGACCTACGCCAACGCGAGGATCGGGCTCGACGCGATCCTCGGCCTCCTCACCGACATCGGTGACGTGTACGCGAAGGCCGAACCCGCCGAACGACGGATGCTCAACCGGGCACTATTCGACCGCATCACCATCGATGACGAAGACCAAGCCGCCCTCGAACCAGCCCAGACGATCGCGACGATCCTCGACGCCATCCCCAGGCCACACAACGAAAGAACCTTGCCCCGCGATCACGCGGGGCAAGGTTCGAACGTTCAACTTTACGTGGAGCTTAGGGTGTCTAGAGTCAGGACATCGTTGACAGTCCTGGCGTTGACAGCCACCCCATGACCGTTGACAGGTGAGCCGGGACATCGTTGACACAAACCAGTCTGTGATCGATGACAGGTGAGTCGGGACATCATTGACACCCTCGAGACGGTGACGATGGTCAATGGGAAGCACAACACGACATCTGGTCATCGTCCGCTCCGTACGCGATCAACACCTCACCGTGGCCCAGGCCGCCACCCGCTACGGCGTCTCCCGGCAATGGGTCTACAC
>NZ_JAVKPR010000049.1:0-6685 GCF_040980905.1 Kocuria sp. CPCC 205235 | reverse complement strand
GCGAGATGCCCTCTCATCGCGGTGGAACGGAACCCTGAACAAGTCCCATTCTTCCCGGTCAGACGGGCATCCCGTCTTTAATTGCGACCCAAGCCCAGCATGCTCATCGGTGGATCAAGGCTAAGCCCCATCACCCCATCCCCGCCGACCACTCCTCCACCCGCTTCTGCGACTCCTCATCACTCAGGTCCTCCACCCGGGTCATGACCGACCACCGCACCCCGAACGGGTCCCGGACACTCGCGAACCGATCCCCGGAAATGAAATTAGTGGTCTCCTCCCGCACAGTGGCGCCGTGGGCAACCGCCCTCGCCACGACGTCGTCGACGTTCGGGCAGTACAGCGCGAGTGAATAGGTGACCTCATCGCCGTCGGCGTCCGAGGCGACAAGGTGGTAATCAGGCTGGGCCGCGCCCAACTGGAGGCGGCCGTCCGAGAACTGCAGCTCGGCGTGGACCTCCACATCTCCGAAACGGAAGGCATTGACGAGCTGGGTGCCGGACACCTGGGACTGCCCCGACTTTCGTTGACTCTCGGGGTTGACGAGTTTCAGGCGGCTTTGAGTCCGTGTTTGATGGTCTCAAACTTGACCGGGGTGAGGCGACCCAGACGGGGTTGGCGGCGCCGGCGGTGATAGGTCTTCTCGATCCAGGTCACCATCGCCAGGCGCAGTCCTTCCCGGGTGGACCAGCGCTGCCGATCCAGGACGTTCTTCTGCAGCAAGGCGAAAAAGGATTCCATGGCGGCGTTGTCACCGCACGCCTCGACCCTGCTCATCGAGCCTCGCAGTCCGTTAGCGTGCAGCGCGGACACGAACTTCCTGCCCCTGAACTGGCCCGATCACTGTGGATCACGCAGCCGACCACCGTGCCACGGCCAGTCACCGCGCGAGGCAGGGCCGTGACCGCCAAGGACGCCTTCATCCTCGAGTCAACGCAGTAGCCAACGATCCGGTTGGAGTAGACGTTCTTGATCGCGCATAGATAGAGCGCGCCTTCGCCGGTGTGGTGCTCGGTCAGGTCCCTGAGCCACAGCTGGTTCGGCGCGGTAGCTGTGAAGTCGCGTGCCACCAGCTCGTCATGGACTGGTGGATCGGGCTTGCGTTCGAGCCCACGCGTATTGGAGTGGACGCTGAAGAGCCGTTGGGCCCAGCACAGCCGGGCCTCGTGCTTGCGGGCCACCGCCACCACGTCGCGGCAGAACTCCTTGGGGTAGGGCTTGGGCGTGGAAACATCCTTACCGTGAGGACGGCGTATGCTCGCCCAGACGCGCTAGCCCCCAACGGGTACATCACAAAAACCTTACGAGTGCGGCAGTAGATCTTTACCGCGCCACCGAGGCCTCGGAGAAAGCAGCGGCGATCTCCACCGTCACCGCTGCTGGCATCTCGCCGTTGTCCAGAGGCACCTCATAGGTGAGTTCTCGATAACCATTGCTGACCTGAATACAGGCAATCAGCCTGTCCCTGTGCACCCCCACCAGCCGAAGCGCCGGGTCGGCATGGGAAAGGTCTTCCAGATATGCACCCAGATCATCCAACAGTTCGCACCACAGCTGCTGCACGGTCGGAACGTCCGCGTAAGCTAGCGGATCCTGCATAGCGGGCGGGGCAAGGGGCCCAGTGGCCTCCGATAGCAACTGGGTGATTCGGGCGCGTCCGGCGGTCAGAGGTATCAGCACGGGCGGGGCCGTGGCGGCCTGCACGTGGGCTGTCACTTCACCCATCGTCACACCGCTAATCAGGCCGCGTGGCTGGGCACGCTCCACCATGGACAACTCATGCAGGAAACTCCCACTGATGTTGGTCACACCCATCAGCCCCTCAAATGTTCAAGACGTTCTTCATGAAGTCCGGACAGCGCCCCGGGAATCCTTGGCAGTATGTCGTGGTCACCCCAAACGGGCGACCATCACTGGTATTGGTACGAAAATCCACACCGGCAATAACCGTCACCGTACGCACCACTGTGCACTTGCGCCACCATAGAGCTCCGGAGCATTAGCGGCAGCCACCATCACCTGATGAGCCACAACCGTCGACGGGACTGTCTAAATATCGGTGGGCGGGTGGGGTTCGGTCTGGTTTGAGAGGAGATGGCCGTGGCTGACACGGCCGACCCACTGTTGACGAAATGATGGATCCCGTGACCGGGAAGATCATTGATCAGAAAAAACTCGCGCAGCGGCTACTGGTGCAAGCATAGGAACAAGGCGGGACCTAGCCTGGCCCGGTGGTCTGCTCAGCCAGCTCACCAAGCACGTGCTCGAAACAGTGCTGGACGCGGAGCTGACCGAGTATCTCGGTCACGTACCCGGCGGCACCTCCGATGGGCGAGAACATGCGCAACAGAACACGGACCAAGACAGTGCTGACGGAGATCGGTCCAGTCGAGATCGAGGTTCCCACCGATCGTGACGGGTCGTTCGAACCGATCATCGTGCCCTAACGCAAACGCCGGTTGGATGGGGTCGATCAGATCGTGCTGTCCCTGACGGCGCGCGGTTTGACGACCGGGGAGCTCTAACGCCTCTGGCTCGTCATGACGCGATTATTCACCCCATCCCCGCCGACCACTCCTCCACCCGCTTCTGCGACTCCTCATCACTCAGGTCCTCCACCCGGGTCATGACCGACCACCGCACCCCGAACGGGTCCCGGACACTCGCGAACCGATCCCCGGAAATGAAATTGGTGGTCTCCTCCCGCACAGTGGCGCCAGCGGCAAGTGCCCTCGCCACGACGTCGTCGACGTTCGGGCAGTACAGCGCCAGCGAATAGGTGACGTCGTCGCCGTCGGCGTCCGGGGCGACGAGGTGGTAATCAGGCTGGGCCGCACCCAACTGCAGGCGGCCGTCCGAGAACTGCAGCTCGGCGTGGACCACCACCTCACCGAAGCGGAAAGCACTGATGAGCTGGGCGCCGAACACCTCCTGGTAGAAGGCGAGGGCCGCGGTGGGATCGGCGACGGCCAGAAACGGCGTGATGGACGAATAACCGTGCGGGGTTCCATTGGTGGTGTGTGAGCCGGTGGCCGGGGTGTTCTTTTGTGTCGTCATGTCTTGAACGGTAGACCCGCGCGCGGGCCGGCGGCTTGTATATTCCTGCCATGGGCGAGCTACCGGAGATCTCCGAGCGCGGGGTGCTGTACCCGCGCCGCCTACCGCCTCGATTCCAGCGGATTCCCGCCACAGGGCCGGTCAGCGAGCTCGTCGTCTGGTGGTGGATCGTCGACTGGGATGAACCTTCGGGTTCCACGTCGCGCCAAGACCTTCTCCCCTTCCCCGGCTGCAATCTGGTGGTCGAGCAGGACATGGTGGGTCTCTCCGGCCCGACGACGCGCGCTTCACATCGCGACCTCGTCGGCAGCGGGTGGGCGGTGGCCGCACTGCTGCGTCCGGCCGCGGTGCCGGCCTTCACGAGTGATCCGACGAGTGTGCGGGACAGCTACGTTCCGGTAGCGGCGCCGGAGTTGCACTCGCAGGTTGCAGAAGCGGTCGCCGCGGAGCATTTCGACGACGCCGTGGCGAGACTATCCGCGTGGGTCACCGCGCGCGTTGGTGCTATCACCGAGGAAGCGCGACTGGCGAATGCGCTGGCCGAAACAGCGGGGTCGAACTCATCCGTAGTGACGGTGGGTGATCTGGCGGCCGCGTTGAACGTCTCGCAGCGGACGGTGCACCGGTTGGCCGAGCAGTACATCGGGCTGACGCCGCACGCGTTGATCCGCCGACGGCGGCTGCAGGAGGCCGCGGAGCACATCCGGTCTGAACCGGAGGTCAGTCTTTCAAGTATTGCCGCAGCTCACGGGTTTTCGGACCAAGCGCATTTCACCCGGGAGTTCCAGCGGTTCCTAGGGCAGACGCCGCGGGCATATCGTGGCGCATCCGGGCATCACAACTGACTGTTCAGATCCAATGCGTGGGCGCGGGATTCTTTGAGGTCCACAATGGGCTCCACGCCCTCCTGGCGACCATTCCAGCGGTCCACATAGACGAAGTCCGGGTCGAAGCGCTTCTGCTGCGTCTCGGGATTGAAGATCCGAAAGTAGGGGGCGGCGTCCGTGCCGCAGCCGGCCACCCACTGCCAATTGTGGGGGTTGCTCGCGGCGTCCGCGTCCACGAGGGTGTCCCAGAACCACTGCTCGCCCAGGCGCCAGTCAATCAGCAGGTTCTTGGCCAGCAGCGACGCCACGACCATCCGCACCCGGTTCTGCATGGTCCCGGTCTCCCACAGCTCGTGCATCCCGGCATCCACGAGAGGGATGCCGGTGCGTCCGCGCTGCCAGGCGGCGAGCGCGTCGTCGTCAAGCTCCGGCCACGGGAAGCGCTCGTACTTGGGGTTGATGGGGCGTTCGGCCATGTCCGGGTGGATGTAGAGGTTGTACCAGGAGAACTCGCGCCAGCCGAGCTCGGTGAGGAACTTGCCGGGGTTCCCGCCGCGGTGCAGCGCCGTGTGCCACACGGTGTAGGGGCTGATCTCGCCCCACCGCAGGTGCGGGGACAGCCCGGACGTGGCCGGTTTGGCGGGGTAATCGCGGTCCTTGGTATAGGTGGGCAGGCTCTCCTCGAGAAAGTCCTCCAGCCGCTCGTGCGCGGCCTGCTCCCCCACCGCCCAGGTCTGAGCGAGTCCGCCGGACCAATCCGGGCGCGTGGGCAGCAGGTGCCAGTCGGCCAGGTCCTCCGAGTCCGGGGCCGACTCGGCGGGGGTGATAGCCGACGGCGCCGGATACGGCTCCCGCGGCGGCGGGCCGCTCGTGCACGCACGCCAGAACGGGGTGAACACCTTGAACGGGTTCCCGCTCTGGTTGGTGATGGTCCACGGCTCGAACAGCAGGGAGCCCGCGTAGGAGTGCGCCTCCACACTGTTCTCCCCCGCCCACTCCTTCAGTGCGGCGTCCACGGCGCGCTCGGGGCCGCCGTAGCGGCGGTTCCACAGCAGGGTGTCCGCACCGGTCTCGCGAACGACGTCGCTCACCACCTCCTGCGCCGGGCCCCGCCGCAGCGTCAGGGGCGCCCCCAAATCCGCGAGATCCGCGACTAGTGAGGTCAAGGAGTGGTGCAGCCACCACTTGGCGGCACCGCCCAGCGGGCGGATGCCCTCGGACTCCTCGTCTAGGACATAGAGACACACCACGGGTTCGCCGCGTTCCACGGCGTGGTGCAGGGCCGGATGATCGGTGACCCGCAGGTCATCGCGGAACCACACTACGGTTGTCATCTCGGTTTGGCACCCATCTCTCGACTGCGGCCAAATCTACACACGTCCGGTGGAGGTGGGGATGGCGGGCAGCGCGAACGAAGACGCACAGGAGCTGCCCTTGCTCGCTCTCGTGTGATGAAGTGAACCATGACCCACGAGTCAACACCCGCACCGAACATTGGTCCCACACCCGGCCGGACTCCATCGAAATCGGGACCCGAGCGCACCCCCGACGGCCACCACATCGTTGTCAACGGGCGGAAGTGGCGGGCTTCGGATCCGTCCATCCCGGAGAATTTGCGCGCCGAACTTGTAGCTGAGCTAATGGCCGCGCGCCGGCTCGTGCGCACCGATCCTGAGCACGCGCGGCCACGCGTGCAGGACGCGAAGGTAGCGCTCGGGGAACGGGGCGAGGCCTGGTGGGAGCACACAGACCAGGGTCGTTCACAGCGCATAGAGGCGACCATCAAGGCGCTGCTACGGCATCGTGACGGCGCCACGATCTGCCCGAGCGACGCGGCGAAGGTGGTCGGCGGCACAGACTGGCGCGAGCTCATGGACCGGGCGCGCAATGTCGCCGCGGGCCTGCACCGCGACGGCGTTGTGGAGGTGCGGCAACGCGGCAAACGAGTGGACCCCGCTCATGCACACGGGCCGCTGCGAATCGCGCTGGGACCGGAACTCGGGCCATGAGTCCCCGCATAACATGGGTCCGCAACCCTTCGTTCTGTGGTGACTTCCGGGGAGATTGGGGGATAAAGAAGAATTAGCATCACTCCGCAACCACCGGCCCTGGAGATTGTCGCGACCATCCTCGATAGCGAGGTACCTAGTGCTTGCGATCGGAAACGCCCCCATCACCTCGAGCCACCCCGTTGAGACGGGGCATCCCGCACCGGGGGGTGTGCCTATGGTTTTCATCAAGCAGCTAGGTGTTGTGGGTCATGAGGTTCTTGTCAGGGGTGTGTTGGTGAGGTGAGGAACGGGCTCCTTGCCCAGGATGGAAGTTGCTACAGCGACCGTCCAAGACGAAAGAGCCCGTTCATGACCCACCGTAATGCACCCTTGACCCCTACCGGCCGGCTGCGCATGGTGTTGGGCCACCTCGATGACGGGATCCCCAAGGCCCACGTGGCCGCCGAGTTCCGGGTCTCCCGCCCCACCGTGAGCACCTGGGTGACCCGCTACCTCCAAGACGGTGAGGAGGCCCTGATCGACCGGCCCTCGACCCCGGCCACCTCCCCGTCGCGCACCCGGCTGGAGGTGGTCGAGCGCATCGAGGCCCTGCGGCGGGGGCGCAAGTGGTAGGCACGCCGGATCTGGCACCACCTGGCCGCCGGCGGCTACGACCACGACCCCGCCCAGGACCCGGGGCTCTTCCACGCTCCGGTGATCATCGCCCTACGCACCGTGAGCCGGTGGCTGCACCGACTCGGTATCTCCCGGCTGCGTGATCTGACCCCGGCCGGCGAGAACGCCCGCAGG
>NZ_JAVKPR010000048.1:0-8180 GCF_040980905.1 Kocuria sp. CPCC 205235 | reverse complement strand
CCTCGGAAGACCTCGACCCCTACCCGGTGAGCGACGCGCTGACAGATCTACACCCTCGATTGTGAAGAGCCCCATAAGCCAGTGGTTTCAGTGTCGATGACTGAGTAGTTCACTTGAGACATGGGGGAGTCCTTAGCAATCGTGGGGGCGATTAATGAGGACTATATAACTCTGCTCTGAAGAAGGTTATGAGGAAGCAGACGAGCTCGGCGCCGTCTTGAATGGGCCACCGAGCTCGTCTGTAACGACAGCGTTGGGCAGTGCCTACCGCACGGCACCCGCGCTGGAACCGGCGCCGGCGGGTTCGGTGGGGAGAGCGGCGTCGTCGGGAAGAACCGTGCGCTGGCGACCCTTGCCCTTGACGAACGTGAAGAACACGCCGGTCATGATGACCAGCCACGCGAGGCCCACGATCAGGGCGATGCGAGTGTCCGGGGTGAAGGCGAGTAGCACGATCACGAACGCCATGAAGGCCAACGCAAGGTACGTGCTCACGCGACCGCCGGGCAACGGGTAGGAGCTACGCGGGGCACCGGCGCGGGCACGTTCGCGGGACATGCCCAGGTGGGAGAGCAGGATCATGATCCAGACCCACACCGTGGCGAACGTGGCCAGGGACGCGATGATCAAGAAGACGTTCTCCGGGATCACGGCGTTGAGGATCACGCCGATCACCAGGACGCCCGCCATCAGTGCAACCGTGAGGGTTGGAACGCCGGTGCGGCCCACGTGGGTGAAGGCGCGGGGTGCGTGACCCTGCTGGGCCAGACCGTAGACCATGCGACCGGAACCGAAGATGTCCGAGTTGATGGCGGAGATCGCCGCCGTGATGATCACCGCATTGAGGATGTGGGCGGCGTAGGAGATACCCAGGGACTCGAAAATCTGCACGAAGGGGCTGACCTCGCCGGTGACCTCGTTCCAGGGGAACAGGCACATCAGCACGAACAAGGTGAGCACGTAGAAGAGCAGGATGCGCACGGGAACCGTGTTGATCGCGGCGGGGATGGTCTTGGCGGGGATCTTGGCCTCGCCGGCGGTGATGCCGATGGTCTCGATGCCACCGAAAGCGAACATCACCACGGAGAAGGACAGCAGCAGACCGATGAAGCCGTTGGGGAACAGGCCGCCGTGATCGACCAGGTTGTGGAGTCCGGGCGGCGTGCTGGAGGGGACCGAGAAGCCGAAGATGAGGATCGCGAAACCGCCCACGATCATCAGAATGATGGCCGTGACCTTCACGATGGTCAGCCAGAACTCCAGCTCACCAAATACCTTGACGTTGAGCAGATTGAGGCCGGTGATGAGCAGGACGATGGCCAGCACCCAGATCCATTGCGGCGTATCCGGGAACCAGAACTGCATGTATATGCCGAAGGCCGTGACGTCCGCGAGAGCCACGATGGCCATTTCGAACACGAACGTCCACCCCGTGATGAAGCCGGCGAGCGGGCCCAGGTAACGGCCGGCGTACTGACCGAACGAACCGGTCACCGGGTGCAGCACGGCCATCTCACCGAGAGCGCGCATCACCAGGAACACCACCGCGCCACCGATCATGTACGCGAATAGCACGGCGGGGCCGGCGGCCTGGATGGCGGAGGCGGAACCGTAGAACAGGCCGGTTCCGATGGCCGAACCCAGGGCCATGAAGCGCACGTGGCGCACGGTCAGACCGCGCTTGAGGGCAGCGGGAAATTCGCTCACGGGAGTACCTTCAGTAGGTGATTCTGCTCAGGCTTTGCTCAGAAAATCATGCAGTTCGGCACGAAAGCCTTTAGGAGATTACACCCCTTACCGCGCACCCATTAATCCGGAGTGGACAGTGCGGCGCTGAGGCGCGCACGCCGTAATTCTTATACGCACAAGCGCGCCACGGCCCGTCATCACTGGTGGGTGGGCAACCGCCGGGTACTTTAACCGACAACCGATCGTGACCGCCTCAAGAAACGGGACGAGCCATGTCTTCCTCATCACAGCCTGCCGAGACGCACAAGAAACAGAAGAACGGCGACGGCGCACTCCTGAGAGTGCTCAACTGGATCGAATGGGTGGGCAACAAACTGCCGGATCCGTTCTGGTTGTTCTTCATCCTGGCCGGCGTGGTGCTGGTGCTGAGCTGGGTCCTGGGCACCATGGGGTTAAGCGCGGTCAACCCGGCCACGGACGAGACCATCCAGGTCACCAGCCTGCTCTCCCCGGAAGGCTTGCGCCAGATCGTCTCCGAAGCGGTCATCAACTTTGTGGAGTTCCCACCGCTGGGCCTGGTGGTCGTGATCCTCTTGGGCGTCGCGGTAGCCGAGGAATCCGGGATGCTTTCGGCCGCGTTGCGTGGTTCGGTCTCGCGCGTGGGCCCCAAGTGGCTGACCTTCGTGCTCGCACTGACCGGCATCACCGGCTCCATCGCGGCGGACGCCATGTATGTGGTGCTCATCCCACTCGGTGCGCTCGCCTTCAAGGCCGCCGGGCGCTCGCCGGTGGTCGGTTTGATCGTCGCGTTCTGCTCGGTTGCGGCGGGCTTCAACGCGTCGCTCTTGCCGACGGCGTCGGACGCCTTGCTCGCGGGCATTTCGACAGCGGCCGCGGGCCTGATCGACCCCAATGCGATTGTCACTCCCATCTCCAACTACTTCTTCAACATCGTCTCGGCCCTGGTGCTGGCGGGCATCATCACGGTGGTCACGGAAACCGTGATTGCCAAGCGCGGCCAAGCGATCGAGGAGGACACGGACACCAAGGAGCAGGACATGGGCTCCTTCTCCGACATGAAGCTCAAGCCCCGCGAGAAGCGCGGTTTGCGCAACGCGGGCATCGCCTTCGCGGTGATGATGGCGATCTACCTGGCCTTGCTCCTCACTCCCGGTTCTCCGCTGCGCGCCGAGGATGGCACCATCCTGATGTCCCCGTTGTTGCTCAACGTCGGCATCGTGATTGCCGTGATGTTCGCGGTCATGGGTTGGGTTTACGGCCGTGCCGCTGGGACCATGACGCGCGCTCGCCAGATTCCGGAGGCCATGTCCAAGGGCATCGTGTCCGTGGCACCCGTTCTGGTGTTGTTCTTTGCCGCCGCGCAGTTCACCGCGTACTTCGAATGGTCGGGGATCGGACCGGTGCTGGCCGTATACGGAGCGGACTTCATTGGCGGACTGGGGCTGCACCCGGTGATCATGTTTGCGGGTGTGGTGGCCATCGTGGCGGTCATGAACCTGCTGATCACTTCCGGCTCGGCCCAGTGGACGCTGCTCGCGCCCGTGATGGTGCCCATGCTGATGCTGCTGGATGTCTCACCGGAGACCACCCAGGCGCTGTTCCGGATCGGTGATTCACCCACCAACGTGCTCAGCCCCGTGAGCCCTTACTTCGCGCTGGTCCTGGGTTACTTGCGGCGGTACCAGAAGGACGCCGGCGTAGGCACCTTGATCTCGCTGGTGCTTCCGCTGTCGATCGCCATGTTGATCGGTTGGTTCCTGCTGTTCGTCGGCTGGTATCTGCTCGGATTGCCGCTCGGCCCGCAAGACCTGTAACTCTCGCGCGGGACGGTTGTGCATTTGCCCTGGTCAGAACGGATGCATGCGTCACAATGTGCCCTAAAAGGCCCACACGCTTATGGGTGTCGGAGGTCTCTGGCAATGTCTGGTATTCAGGAAACATTCAGCGAATGTGACAGAGCCAGCAAGGGGAGGGGCTATGCCCTCATCAGCGTACGGACCGGGCGACGAGACTCAACCGGTGCCTCGAGCACAGGACTCGGAGACGACCAAGGCCATGCCCGCGGTCGGTGGCCCGGGAGATGATGGGCCTGGGACGGGCCCCGAGAAGGCCGCGTCCCAGCTGCCCGCTCCACTGCGGGGGATGACCGGTAAGCACTGGCTCGTACCGGTGATCGCGGGTATCAGCGGCTACTTGGCCACGGTCCTCGCCACGGTGATCGCTCTTCTGATCACGTTGCTGGGATTCGCCCTGTCCGGGGACTCGTCCTCCAACGACATCGCCTCGGACGTGACCACTGGGATCGAGAGCAGCACGGACGCCAACCAGGTATGGGTGGCCATCTGTCTTCCCTTCCAGGTGGCAGCGCTCGCGTTCCTGGCACCGCTCCGTCTGGTCGTGAGCGGAGGCGCGGAAGGCGTCTCCATGGGCCTGATCTTCCCGCTGTACCTCCCGTTGCTGTGCGGGGTTCTCACGGCGTGGTTGGTGGCGCGGAAGCTCAGTGGCCGCCTCAGTCTCGACAACCGCGTGGTCCAGTGGCTCATGGCCGCCATTGCAGGCCTCGCCTGGGCGCTCACGGCGCTCATCTTCACGGCCATCACAGTGGTGCGCACGGACGTCCCGCTGTTCC
Source organism: Kocuria sp. CPCC 205235 (assembly GCF_040980905.1). Taxonomy (NCBI): domain Bacteria; kingdom Bacillati; phylum Actinomycetota; class Actinomycetes; order Micrococcales; family Micrococcaceae; genus Kocuria; species Kocuria sp. CPCC 205235. The sequence goes on along the minus strand of NZ_JAVKPR010000048.1, from coordinate 3,841 downwards.
TCTCGACCCTTGAGATGCGGCTCACCGGTGTCAGCTTTGCCTTGGTCGCGGTGGCCTTCCTGGTGGGGTTGCTGGCCACCGCCTCGGCTCTCAACGTTCGAGTTGCTCAACCCGCGCCCGGTCGTGTGGTGACCACCACGGAGCGGCATGCTCCGGGGCTGCTCCAGGTGCTGCGACCCATTGCCATTCACCTGCTGGTGTTCTGTGTTCTCGCCGGCCTCGGAATGGTGATCTACGCGTTCATCGAAGGCGGTGCCGCCGCGGGTTTCTCAGCTGTGTTGTGGGTGCCCATGGCCGCAGGAGTGCTCTTTGTGCTCTCGCACCTGTCCGCCGTCACCGTGACGGGCGCCGGCGGCTGGCTCGCGGAGGCATCTGGATCCTCGAACGTCGCCTACTTGTGGACGGACGGCGACCAACCCGTGTGGGCCATCGTCCTCCTGGTTCTGCTGGCCGTGATCTCCGCAGTGTGTGCCGCGCTGAGCTGGGCGCACGTGCGCCCGGTGGACCAGCGGGTCGCCCGCACGGTTCAGTCCTGGGCCGTGCTCCCCGGGGCCTACCTGCTGCTTGGTCTGCTGGTCATGTGGTTGCTGCGCGCCTCGGGCCAGCTGGGCGGGTTTTTCGGTCTGGACGGCGTTCTGGCCGTGCGTCCCGTGGCGTGGACGTGCCTGGTCTTCCTGCTCTGGGGTGTCGCCATAGAAGCCCTCGCGCGCTTCGTGGCCCCTGCATTCATCGGGGTTCTTCCCGGCGGTGTGAACCGTGCGCTGCGCGGTTCGGACCGAGCCCGAGGTCGCGCAGCGGTGGTCGCCTCGGCCGCGGCGCTCGCGGGTGGAGCGGCCGCAGCGGGTCGCACCCCGCACGACGACGTCGCTCGGCCGGCATCCGAGCCCGGTGTCGGTCCCACGTACGGTGCGGGCGTCGCTCCCGCTGCTCAGGAGCCACGGGAGCCGATGGATCCGGCCAAGAAAAAGAAGATCCGCCTGGTGGCCATCATCGCGGGGTCGATCATCCTGCTGGCGGTGATCGCGGCCATAGTGTTCTCCGTGGTCAGCCGCACGGCATTTGGCCCGGACAAGAAGGCCGAAGAACTCATTGAGGCCGTGGTGGGCGGAGATGCCCAACGCGCCACCGAGCTGGCCGATCCCAACGTGACCACTCAGCAGCGCGGCCTGCTCACCAATGACATCTACGGTGCCGCTGAGAACCGGATCTCCTCGTACGAGATCACCGACACCACGGTCAACGGTGACCGTGCCACGGTGGACGCCCGAGTCTCCCAGGACAACGTGACCAGTAATGTCAGCGTGAACCTGGTGTCCGATGGCCGGGAGGGACTGTTCAAGTCCTGGCGCATCGAAAACCCGGATTCGCTGCTGTACCAGCAGGTCACGGTTCAGGTTCCCGCGGGCGTGGAGAAGATGAACGTCAACGGGAACCCCGTGACCCTTCCGAACGAATCTGAGCCGCACTCGGTTTCGCTCACGGTGCTGCCCGGTGACTACGACATGTCCGTGGACGCACCCAGCAAGTACGTGACCTACGGCGAAGCACAGACGGCGGAGGTACGAGCCGACGATCGGTTCATGAGTGACACCGTGCAGTTCTCCACCGAGCACACCCCCGAACTCGTGGAGGAAGCCACCCGAGTGGCCAACGCCAAGCTGGACGAATGTGCGGCGTCCGGGTCCTTCGACCCGGAGGGCTGCTCCTTCGGGTTCAACTCCTACGACGACAACGAGGACTACCGGAACCCCACCTGGACCATCACGGAGTACCCCGAGTACGAGGTGTACGGAACGGGTGATTCACTCACCCTGAGCACGTCCAAGTCCGGCGAAGCCACGCTGGAGTACCAGTACAACTCCGAGTGGGACGATGATGAGCCGGCGGACTGGGAGGACCAGGACACGGAGACCAGCCTTTACGGTTCCGGTGACCTGGTCGTTACCGGTGACAAGGTGGAGGTGAACTTCTCCGACTGGTGATGAGGGGTGGAAACCGTTGACCGGGGAATCGCTCGGGGTCGTCCCGCCGTCATCGCGGGCAGTCTAACGAGTGAGCGAATCAACACGGGAGTGGAAGGTGCGTTACTGCAGCGTGCCGGACAACCGTGCCCGCATGCGCCGGGACGGCAGGTTGAGCCCCCGGATCTTCACTGTGGTGCCGTGGGCCCGGTATTTGTCCGTGACCGCGTCCACGGCCGCCACCGTGGAGGCATCCCAGATGTGCGATTCGCTGAAGTCGATCACTACGGTGGCCGGGTCCTCCGCGTAGCGGAACTGGGTGTACAGGTCGTTGGAGGAGGCGAAGAACAACTCGCCGCGCACGCGGTAGGTGGCCACGGCGTCGTCGGCAGAGTGACCGGAAGCCGGGATATCGGAACCGACCGGGTCAGAGGTGGCAGCAGCACCGCCACCGCGCGAACCCGCCGGGGACTCCACGGTGCGTTCCACCGTGATCATATGAGCCACGCGGCGTGCGAAGCCGATCATCGCCGCCAGGACACCCGCGGCCACGCCGAGCGCCAGGTTGTGGGTGGCCACCGTGACCGCAACCGTCACGAGCATGACCACGGTTTCGGACAGCGGCATGCGGCGCAGCGTGGACGGGCGGATGGAGTGCCAGTCGAAGGTCGCCCAGGCCACGAAGATCATGATGGCGGCCAATGCTGCCATGGGAATGGTGCCCACGATCTCACCCAGCAACACCACCAGGAGCAAGAGGAAGACCCCGGACAGGAACGTGGAGATCCGGGTGCGCGCACCCGAGGCCCGCACGTTGATCATCGTCTGGCCGATCATGCCGCAGCCACCCATGGTGCCGAACATGCCGCTGACCACGTTGCCCACACCCTGACCCCAGGTCTCGCGGGTCTTGTTGGAGGGTGTGTCGGTGATGTCGTCCACGAGCTTGGCGGTCATGAGCGATTCCATGATGCCCACCACCGCCATGGTCAGTGCGAACGGCGCAATGATCTGCAGGGTCTCCAGCGTGTAGGGCACGTCCGGGACGATCAGCTGGGGCCAGGAATCGGGGAGTTTGCCCTTGTCACTCACGGTGGGAACGTTCAACCCGAGCAGAACCACCACCGGGGTGAGCACCAGGATCGCCACGAGGGGCGCCGGTACCGCCGTAGTCAGGCGGGGCAGACCGAACACGATCAACAACGCGACCGCGGCCACCGGATACACCGCCCACGGCACGTCGATCAGCTCCTCGAGCTGCGGGATGAACAGCAGAATGCCCAGCGCGTTCACGAAACCCACCATCACGGAGCGCGGTACGAACCGCATGATTCGAGCGAAGCCGACCGCGCCCAGCACGATCTGGAAAATGCCCGCCAGAATCACTGCCGCAATCAGGTAGTTCACGCCGTGCGATGCCACCAGCGGGGCCATTACCAGGGCGGTCGCGCCGGTGGCGGCCGAAATCATGGCCGGGCGCCCACCCGTGACAGCCAAGGTCATGGCCATGATCGCCGCGGCGAACAGTCCCACCTGCGGGTCCACTCCGGCAATCACGGAGAAGGCGATGGCCTCGGGGATCAACGCAAGGCCCACCACCAGGGCGCCCAGCACCTCGGTCTTGAGCCACGACGGCGTGTGTAGGGTGCGCGCAACGGACTGGCGTTGCAGCGGCGTGACGTGGTGGGGGTGCACGGAGGTGGACACGGAACTCCCGGATGAGATCAGGTGCGAGAACTGAGAACGCCCGGGATTGTTCGAGGCAGAGCATGTACCGGGCGACCTCAATAGGGTAGCGCCCGGTCACAGGCGTCTTGCCTCATGTCAAGATGTCCGGATGGTGTTCGTGCTTGCCTCAGGTGAAATGTCCGCGTAGCTCA
>NZ_JAVKPR010000047.1:0-9089 GCF_040980905.1 Kocuria sp. CPCC 205235 | reverse complement strand
TGGTGGTGTCGGGGACAGGAGTGGTGTCCATGGTGATGTCATCGTCTTTCGGTCGGTTTCGTGTGGGGGTCCGGGACCGTCGGCGCCAGAGGTGCTGCGCGAGGCCGGGCCACCGCGTACTTGGCGGGGTCGGCGTCGAAGGCCGGGGTGCAGCCGGGCAACAGAACCAGTATCGCTGACCTTGGAAGTCGCAGTAGAGGCCCTGGGCCTGCGCGGCCGAGGCTGCGGACATGACCTGGCGCTGGGTCATCGCGTCATCGGCCTGGGCAGACTAGGTGGTCGGGGTCAAGTCCTGGGTGGCGGTGTCCTCGGTGATGTGGCCGCAGCGGCTTCCGCGGTGGGGGAGCCGTGAACACCGCCGCCTCGCGGGGTTCGGTGGTCTTGATCGTCATGGTCGCATTGACTCAGTTGGAACTGGAGACGTAGTGCGAGAGACACGAATTCGGTTGGTCGTACGCCGTGCCGGGTGAGTCGCGCACTGGGCCGTCCTGTTCAGCAAAAAGGCCCAGTAGGGGCTCCGCTTCGCTCAGGGTGTGCGTATGCCGGCGCATTGGCACGCGGCCAGGGTGCCTTCTGCGATCCCGGCTTCCGTATCCAGCTGAGACATGGGTCGTGCGGGCGCTGGAGGCGCGGTCACGGTTTCAGGTCCGTCGTGGCGCGGCCACAGGGAGAGGGCACCGGCGGCGCCTGTCGCGGCGAGGATCGCCAGGACAGACCAGGTGATGGTGAAACCGGAGTTCGTGCCCAGCCAGCCGGCGATGGGGTAGGTGATCAGCCAGGCAAGGTGAGACAGCGAGAACTGGGCTGCGAAAACTTCGGGTATCCCGTTCGGTTCGACCGAGTTGCGAAGGACTCTGCCGGTCGGGGTGACGATCATCGCCATACCGCTGCCGATCACGATCCAGGTGATGGCGGTGCCGACCCAGGTGGTCAGGCCAGCGGCGGTGAGCGTGACCGCAGCCAGCGTGCCGACCACGAGGACCGCAGCACCGGTCAGCATGACAGTGCGGTCCGTGATCCGGTCTAGAACGCGCGGCAGCGCGAGGGCGGCCAGCAGCGTTCCGCCCCCGGAGGCGGCGAGCATCCAGGCAACATCCGATTGTGAACCGCCCAGAACATCACGGACGTAGTTGACGGTGTTGACGATGACGATCGACCCGGCCGCGGCGACCACCAGGTTGAGCGCCATGATCCCGCGCAGCCGCGGTGTCCTGACAAACATTTTGATCCCTGCTGCGGCCCGATCCCATGCCTTGGTGTGAGCGCTGGGGCGGGCATTGGGAATGCGGGTCGACAAAACGAGCGCGGCGGAGAGCACGAACCCGACCGAGGTGCCCAGGAACAGCGAGTTGTAGGACATGAAGCTCAACGCGATGGCAGCCAACACGGGACTGAGCAGACTCTCCATGGTGTATGCCACCTGCGAGGCGGACAGAGCGCGCGTGTAATCGGCTTCATCGGTCACGATGTCGGGAATCACGGCCTGGAACGTCGGCGTGAACGCCGCCGAGGCGGACTGGAGCAGGCCGATCAGGACGTAGATATGCCAGACCTCGGAGATGAACGGCAGTGCGAGGACCACTCCAGCGCGCACCACGTCGAGGACAACCAGGAACGCTCTGCGGGGAAGCCGATCGACGTAGGCCGCCGCGAGAGGGGCGATGACTACGTACAGGACCATCTTGATCGTCAGGGCGGTGCCGAGCACCAAAGCGGCGCGCGGACCGGAGAGGTCGTAAGCGAGCAGTCCGAGGGCGACCGTGGTCAGCCCGGTGCCGAACAGGGCGATGACCTGGGCGCTGTACAGGTGGCGGTAGTCGCGGATGGCGAACAAGCGCATGGTTCGTTCCTTCCATGTCCGCCCCGTGGGGCACGGTCTCGCGCCGGGGACACCCCGGGCGGGCGAGGTAGCAGTGTCCTTACGGACCGGTGTTGCGGTCTGGTCCCAGCCCGGCGACCAGGTTGAAGGCGCCGGTGAGGATGTTGAGGGCGACGATGCCGACGACGTCGGTGATCTCGCGGTCGCTGTAGCCGTGGTCGCGCAGCGCGAGGATCTGCTCGTCGGTGATGGCCGTCGGCTCGCGGTAGATCTGGAGTGCGAGGGCGATGATCGCCGCGATCGCGGGATCGACCGAGGTGCCTGCACGGGCGCGTTCGATCTCTTTCTCATCGACCCCCACCGCGCGGGCGGCATTGACGTGCGAGTCCAGGCACAGTCGGCATCCTTGCCGGACTTGGATCGCGATCGAGATGCGTTCGCTTACCTTGCGGTGGAGCTTGGCTCGCTTCATGGCCCGGCTGAGCTGGAGGTACCCGCCGAGAACAGCTGGTGAGTGCGCCATCCTGGAGACCATCTCCCCGACCTGTCCATGGCGGGAGACCAGCTCGTACAGGAGTTCGCGTGAGGCGCCCACTGCCGCGTCGGGGGTGAGTGGGGCAAGACGAGGCATGATAATCCTTCGGGCTCGAAGGGACTGTTCAGCGGCGTTGGGGGCGCTCATCGACTGCCCCTTTCCAGGGGCGCTGGCGCAGCGACGCCACGATCAGTGGTGGCTGTGGACGTCGTCGTCGTGCCCCGGTGTGCTCCCCGAGGTAGCGCCAGGGACCTGAGCGGTTCTGGTGGCCTGCACCGTGAACTCCGCGGTTCGGACGAGGCCTTCGTGCTGGAAGTCCAGGTACAGGCGATAAAAACCGGCCGAGGGCGCGGCCGCGACGAAGAGGATCTCCGGTCCCGGCGCGGTGGAGCCGTCACCGGGCTCGCCTTCCGGGTGGACGTGGAGGTAGCCCAGATCGCCGACCCGCAGCGCCACCAGATGCCCGTAGGCGGCCAGGTACGGCTGCAGATCGGTGACTAGCCGGCCGTTCCTGCTGACGCTGAGGGTGAGCTCGCTCGGCTCACCCGGGAGGAGCTCTCCATCAAGGGTGACGGTGTACTCGCCGACCTGTGCGGTCCGGGTAACTGCGGGGAGCGGTTGCGGCTCATACTGACCGGGGACCGAGGCGTCAATCCCCAGGGTCATGGGGCCGTGACCGGTCGGGCGGAAGTCGGCGAAGATCCGCCAGTCCCCAGGAGTCAGGTCCAGGTCCACGCTCCAGGTTCCCGACTCGTCCATCACCGGATGCACGTGCTGGAAACCGGTCGTGTCGCGCCGGACGGCGAGGAGGTGCAGGTCCTGCTCATGTGCTGGGCTGAACTCGGTCAGTACCTTCCCGTCGGGACCGATCAGCCGGAAGGTCACCGTCTGCCGATCGCTGGCGAGGATGGTCGAGTCCAGCTCCAGGGTGTAGCCGTGCTCGGAGACCAACAGGCCTCCAGGGTAGGCGTCGCCGTGGCTGCTGTGGTGGTCCTTCATCGTGCCTCCATCTATGTGCTGCGCGTTCTCGCGTGCTCCTCGGATCGGTCCGTCGAAGTTGCCGACGCCACCGCGAGGTTCGTGGTCGCCCGCCCGAGTCCGTTCACCGGTCTGCCCGGCAGGGAGCACACCACTAGAATGCCATACCCCCGTATGGTATTCCCAGCGAAGGAGCGATATCCAGCAGGGGTACTAGGCCCGACTGTCGGCAGAGGCAGGCCCGCCCGCTGCCTGCGCTGAGCGCCGCGTCGTGCCCTGGGATCCAGCCCGAGGGGATCGCAGGGGTTACCCCGCCGGATCCTGCCGCACCATCTGCGCCGCCGCAGGCCAGACAGCCACGCCCGACACACCCCACTGTCTGAACACATGGGCCCCCGCCGCGGCTATGGCCCGGCTGAAAGCGACCTCGCCGCGCCCCCGTGCCGGTGGGAGTGGGGTCTGGGTCTCGCTGGACCCGGGCCAAAGGTGTGCGGGTTCTACGGGCCAGCGAGCTGACTCCGGGCCGCGAACAAGTGCTGGAAAGCATCGAGACCGGCGATGGCGGTCATGGCGCCGTCGGATCGGTGGAAACTGGTCAGTGTCGCCTCGGGGGTGCCGGTGTCGTGCTGACGCTCGTGGGTGCCGGGCGCCACCACACCGTAGGCGGCTGCAGCGTGGCGGTAGAGGGCGAGGGTGAATCCGGTCGTGGGGATGTAGGGGCCGGGGTCCTGCGCGTCGATGAGGTCGTGCAGGACCGCCCGAGCGGCATGGGCACCCTGAGCGGTGGCGGCGTCCCAGTGATCGACGCGATAGCGCTGCCCATCGCCGGCGGCGTGCAGGGCGACGCTGCCGGCGGCGTAGACCCGCCGGTGAGCGTGGGCGCGCAGGTGCGAGTCCACGGCAAGACCGTCTTCACCCCCGGTGAGCCAGGCCGAGACCGGGTGGGTGCCGTGAGCGACAACGACGAGGTCGGACTCCACGGTGTGGCCATCACTGAGGGTGACGGTGACCATGGTGGGGCCGGCGACCAGGGCGGTGACGTCCCGACCGAAGTGTGTGGTGACGTGGGCGCGGTGCAACTCGGTGATGCGCTGAGCGATCGGCCCACCCAGCGCGGAGGCCAGCGGCGTCGTGGACCGAGAGACGAGATGGACGTGCGCACCGGTGCCGACCAGGTAACTGGCGGTCTCGGCGCCGATGAAGCCCGCGCCCAGAACGGTGACCGTCAGCCGGTTCGGGTGCTGGCGGAGCTGTTCATGCAGCCGGGTGGCGTCGTCGACGGTGTGGAGGTGGAACACCCTCTGAGAGGTGGCCGTCACGCGGCTGTCCGGGCGCGGGGCGCTGCCGGTGGCGGCGATCAACGCGGCATAGGGCAGGAAGCGGTCCTCATCCAGTCTCACGACGGAGCGCTCGGTGTCCACCGAGGTCACCCGGCCCTGCACGAGCTCGGCCTCCAGTGTCTGCGCCTCGGGCTGGGCGATCCGCTGCGGAGTAAGCAGTCCTGACAGCACTGCCTTGTTGACCAGTGTCCGATTGTATGGCGAATGGGGTTCCCCGTTGACGACCGTTATCGGCCCCTCGTAGCCCTGCGTGCGCATCGTCGTGGCCGCACTGAGGCCGGCCGCTCCTGCTCCGACAATGACGATTCCCTGCTGGTCCATCTCGTCCTCCTGATGGTGATCCACGATCCTGCTTGACACTAATACCCCTAGTGGGTATACCTATCTTATGTACACATACCCCCTATGGGTACTAAAGCAGGAAGGATGCGCCATGACGACCACTGAATTTCAGGTGACCGGGATGACCTGCGGGCACTGCGAGCTGTCGATCCGCGAAGAGGTCCAGGAGGTCTCCGGCGTCGAGTCCGTCGAGGTCAGTCACCGGACGGGAAAGCTCGTGGTCACCAGTGACCAGCCCGTCGACGACGCGGCGGTCATCGCCGCGGTCCAGGAGGCCGGCTACCAGGGGGTGCGGTCCCAGTGAATGCCGCCGCACGACTGGGGGTCTACGCGGCGGGGCTGGCGGTGGTGTTCACCGGTGCTTTCGCCGCGGCCGGGGCCGTGGTGCCCGAGGAGACGGTGAGGGCCTGGACGCAGGAGTCAGAAGGGGCCCAGCACGCCGACGGTGGGCACGGGCAACAGCTGGCCGAGCCCACCTCCGAGAACTCCTCGGAGAACCTGGCCCCGGGTGTGAGCATGGAGCGCAACGGGTATCTCCTCGAAGAGATCTCCGCCCCCGAAAGCACCGGGCAGGCCGGGGAGTTGTCGTTCACGATCACCGGTCCCGACGGGGCCCCGGTCACCGCCTTCGAAACCGAGCACGAGAAGCAGGCGCACCTGATCGTGGTGCGCGCCGACGGCACCGGGTTCCGCCACGTGCACCCGGTGATGGACGAGGCGGGGCGCTGGTCGCTGCCGTGGCGGTGGGAGGCGGCCGGGACCTACCGGGTCTACGCGGACGTCGTGCCGGCCGGTGCGGGGGAGAACCTGACGCTGACCCGCACCGTGGAAGTGGCTGGTGCCTTCACCCCGACCGCCCCGCAAGAGTCCACCACCGATGAGGTCGACGGATTCCAGGTCTCGGTGGAGGGCGAGCTGTCGGCCGGATCCGCCTCGGAACTGACCGTCAGCGTCACCCGTGACGGACAGCCGGTCACCACCTTGGAGCCCTACCTGGGCGCCTACGGGCACCTGGTCGCGTTGCGCGCCGGGGACCTGGCCTACCTGCACGTCCACCCCGAAGGTGCTGAGCCGGTCCCGGGCGAGGTCTCCGGGCCGGACGTCGAGTTCGCGACCACGGCCCCGACCCCGGGCCGCTACTACCTCTACTTCGACTTCCAGATCGATGGGAAGGTCCACACCGCCCAGTTCGCCCTGGACACCACCGGATCCACCAACACCGCCACTGCCGAGCACGGCGGCCACTGACCCACGGGCCCGCCACTGATGGGCGAGACCGGACACATGGCCCGCATCGAGAGAAAGAAGCACGCAATGTCTGCATCCTCGGCCCAGCCGCAGGCGCTGGGCACCGACGTCGAGCTCGAGATCGGTGGGATGACCTGCGCCTCGTGCGCCAACCGGATCGAGCGCAAACTCAACAAGCTCGAGGGCGTGAGCGCCAGCGTCAACTACGCCACCGAAAAGGCCCGCATCAGCGCCCCAGCCGGCTATGACCCGCAGGACCTGATCGCCGAGGTGAAGAAGACCGGCTACACCGCGGCACTGCCAGCACCTTCGAAGACCGACCCGGGGGAGCCCACGGGCGAGGGGGCAACGGCCGAGGACGCCGAACTGCGCACCCTGCGGCAGCGTCTGATCGGGGCGGCGCTTCTCGCGGTGCCGGTCATCGCGATGGCGATGATCCCCGCGCTCCAGTTCGACTACTGGGGTTTCGCCTCCCTCGTGCTCGCCGCCCCGGTGGTGGTCTGGGCGGGCTGGCCCTTCCACAAAGCCGCGTGGCAGAACCTGCGCCACGGTGCGGCGACGATGGACACGCTGATCTCGGTCGGCACCACTGCGGCGCTGCTGTGGTCGATCGCGGCGCTGTTCTTCGGCACCGCCGGCCAGCCCGGGGTGGTGCACCCCTTTGAACTGACGATCTCGCGCTCGGATGGGCTGGGGCACATCTATCTGGAGGTCGCCGCAGGCGTGATTACCTTCGTGCTGCTGGGGCGGTACTTCGAGAAGCGCTCCAAGCGCCGCGCCGGGGCGGCCCTTCGCGCTCTGTTGGAGCTCGGCGCGAAGGAGGTCGCCGTCCTGCGCGAGGGACGGGAGCAGCGCATCCCCATCGAGGAACTGGTCGTGGGGGATGAATTCATCGTGCGGCCCGGGGAGAAAATCGCCACCGATGGGGTCATCGTCTCCGGCACGAGCGCCATCGACGCCTCCATGCTCACCGGTGAGTCGGTGCCGGTGGAGGTCACCGCAGGGGACGCAGTCACCGGTGCCACCGTCAACGCGGGCGGGCGCTTGGTGGTCCGAGCCACCCGGGTGGGCTCGGACACGCAGTTGGCGCAAATGGCCCAGCTGGTCGAGGACGCCCAATCCGGGAAGGCCGAGATCCAGCGTCTGGCCGACCGTGTCTCCGGGGTTTTCGTACCCATCGCGATCGCGATCGCCGTCGCGGCTCTGGGAGCGTGGATTGGTGCCGGATTCCCCCTCTCGGCAGGCTTCACGGCCGCGGTAGCGGTGCTGATCATCGCCTGCCCCTGCGCCCTGGGCCTGGCCACCCCGACCGCGTTGTTGGTCGGCACCGGCCGTGGCGCGCAGATGGGCGTGCTGATCAAAGGACCCGAGGTGTTGGAATCCACCCGGCGGATCAACACGATCGTGCTGGACAAGACCGGCACCGTCACCTCCGGCAAGATGACCCTGGCAGAGGCGATCCCCGCCCCCGGCGTGGCCCGGGCGGAGCTGCTGCGTCTGGCCGGTGCTTTGGAGGACGCCTCCGAGCACCCCATCGCCCAGGCCATCGCCGCCGGTGCCACCGCTGAGGTGGGGGAGCTGCCCACACCGGAGTCCTTCGAGAACATCGAGGGCCGTGGGGTCCAGGGCATCGTCGACGGTCACGCCGTACTGGTCGGCCGTGAGGCCCTGCTCGCCGAGTGGGCCCAGCACCTCGACGGCGATCTGCGCCGGGCCAAGCAGGCTGCTGAAGCCCAGGGCAAGACTGCTGTGGCGGTCGGCTGGGACGGGCTCGCGCGCGGCATCCTCGTGGTCGCCGATGAGGTCAAGCCCACCAGCGCACAGGCCATTGCCCAGTTCAAGGAGCTGGGCCTGACCCCGGTTCTGCTCACCGGTGACAATCAGGCCGTGGCTGAGCAGGTCGCCGCAGAGGTCGGCATCGAGGAGGTCATCGCCGAGGTGCTCCCGAAGGACAAAGTCGATGTCGTCGCGAAGCTCCAAGAGGAGGGCAAGACCGTGGCGATGGTCGGTGACGGCGTCAACGACGCTCCCGCCCTAGCCCAGGCCAATCTCGGCCTGGCCATGGGCACCGGCACCGATGTGGCCATCGAGGCCGCTGACATCACGCTGGTGCGCGGGGATCTGCGGGCCGCCGCGGACGCGATCCGGCTCTCACGACGCACGCTGAGAACGATCAAGACGAACCTGTTCTGGGCCTTCGCCTACAACACTGCAGCCATCCCGCTGGCCGCCTTCGGGCTGCTCAACCCCATGCTCGCCGGGGCCGCGATGGCCTTCTCGTCCGTCTTCGTGGTCAGCAACAGCCTCCGTCTGCGCTCCTTCACCAGCCAGGCGACCACCCCGTCACCGACCACCCCGCGCCCCCGGGCGCGACAGCCGATCGACGCCTGAACCCACCCACCGAAAGGACACCACCCATGGGAAACAACACCACAAGCAGCTGCTGCGGCCACACCAACAAGGACACCACTCAGAAGCTGAACGGAACCGCCCCGTCCGAACAAGCCGATGACGCGATGGCCCTGTGCCCGGTCATGGCCGGCACCCCGGTCGTGAAGGCCGAGGCCGAGGCCGCCGGGCTCTACCGCGACTACGAGGGCCAGCGCTACTGGCTCTGCTGCGCCGGCTGCGGACCGGCCTTCGACGCCGACCCTGCCAAGTACGCCCACGTCGGCTGACCCCAGCCCTCACGCGTTCGGCGGCCCCGTGTCGGCTCGAGAGCCGACACGGGGCCGCCGCCCCACTCCGAACCGCCAGAAAGATGAGCAGACCACCATGGACGTCATCGCCTTCCCCGAGACCACGACCGAGAACACCGACGCGCCGG
>NZ_JAVKPR010000046.1:0-9922 GCF_040980905.1 Kocuria sp. CPCC 205235 | reverse complement strand
GTCCGCACCCGCCTGATGAACACCACACCACGACTCTAGAACCATCCAATTAGTGCGTGAAACCGCCCCAAGCCGACAGCATCACCACAGGTCACAGCCCCGCCATGCCGCAGAGCCCCAGGTCGTGAGCCAACTCAGGTCTGACGGGTCTGATTCTTGCAGATGGGTACGAGATGGTGACCGCTGACCGTGGCGGTGGGCGGTGGGCGGTGGGCGGTGACCGGTTCTACTCCGCTCACGGTGGTGCCGATGGTGCTGTCGATGGTTTCGGGGCCGTGGTGGTAGACTATGGCGGGCTCAACGCCGCGATGCGCTCCAGCGCCTGGATCATCAGTGGCGTTTCCGGGGCCGGGGCGGCCATGTGCAGGGTTAGTCTTCGGGCGTGGCGGGTGATTTTCCCGGCGATCTCGAAGAGCCGGGCCCGCAGCTTCTTCCGTTCCCACCGCCGGGCCTTGCTGTAGGTGAGCCCGATCATCTGGGTCCAGGTGATGATCTCGGTGGCTAGCATCACCACGTGGCACCACAGGGCGTTGTCGGCAAACGCGTGGAAGGACAGATTGGCCAGACCGGTGTCTCTGGCCGCTTGGATTCGGTCCTCGCACCGGGCCCGTAGCCGGTGGCGCAGTTCCAGGGCGGCCAGTTGGCCGGTGGCCTGGTGGGTGGCCAGGGCGGTGTAGCGGTGCCCGTCGACATCGGTAATGCGCAGTTGCGCCCCGGGGGGAGGGATCTCCTTGCACACGATCACCCGCATCCCGCCCGACCAGGATGAGAGGTCCAGCATCCCGGTGATATCGGCGACCCAGGCTCCGGCCCGTTCTACCCCGTCGTTGTCATAGGCTCTGCTCCAGGCAGCCTTGGGAACCTGTGGGAGCGCGGCTTCGACGGCTCCGTGGCTGGGGAAGCCGACGGAGTAGGAGGGGTTACGGGAGGTGGCGGTGAGCCAGTCCAGGAACCCATGAGTGCCCCCGGCCAAGTCGGTACGGATCATGATCTTCCGCCCCCGGCCGGTACCTTACCGGTAGCTGTTTCAGGGAGTCCTTCACGACTTGGATATGATCGGCCACCGTGTTGGGCCCGGCATTACCGGCCCGCATCAACACGGCCAGGGGCTCCCCGGTGCCGATGGGCCCGTGATCCACAAACGACATCAACGGGTGGAAGCCGTATCCTTTCTTCCAGGTCGGGCCCTCCTTCACCGAATGCGATGTCCCCAAGGAGGCGTCCAGGTCGATGATCAGCGGGTCCTGCGCGTTGGCCCCGTGCGGCGGCGAGTGTTCTCCGGCGCCATCCCACACGTGGGCTCGGGCCGCCGCGCGGGCGGTGTTGATCGTCGCCAACGCGGCGGCCGGCTTCGCCGTTGTCAGGAGCTTGAACCAGCGGCTGATGCTGGGGTTCGAGGCAACAGCACCGTAGACCTCGGGCTGATTTCGAAGCCGATCCAGATCCGATACGTAGTCCCCGCCGGTGGCCAGCGACAAGGCCAGGTCGGTGAGGATCCTGCCGGGATCATGCCTGGCACATGGTGCCCGCCACGGCTCCACCTCCCGGGGCAATCCCGCCGCCAGCCCACACGCTTTCACCATTGAGGTCAACACCACGCCATCGGCCTGAAACACCACCGCCTCCCCAGCGGCATCGACGCGGATGCGGGGATAGAAACCGGTAGAGTGATTCATCTGAAGGGTGCTCCTTGACGTGCGCTGGAAATGCGGTGTGGTAACTACATTTTCCCGCGTCAAAGCGCCCTTCAGGTTTTAAACACGCGCCAGCCCATGAAAGACCGAGGCTAGAGAAGAACCCGGGGTTTGTTCCCGGTGCTCCCCACTCGGCGACGCTCAAAAGCTCATCGTTCGGGGCCTCGAAAGCCAACCGCACCTGACCCCCGTACGTGCAGGCGGGGTTGAGCTGGATCTTGAAGATTTTGTACAACTGACCCGTCATGTCGCGGGAGGGCAATACCCCAGTTGCATAGGCGTCCCTGGGAAAGACAGCCGCGAAAATTATCACTGCGCGGTCCAGGTCTGCGAGCGCCGCGAGCTGCATCTTGCGGTCAGCTAGCGCGTTGGCAGGGCTTGAAATCCGGCTGCTTCAGTTGTCCGGCCCATACCCCGTAGTTTAGGAGGGGCACGGGAGTGCCGCTTCTTCCGGAAACCATGCCGAAGACGCAAAATCCCTAGGAGGACCTTTGAACTCGAGCGACGTCGTTCCCGGGCACATCGCCGTTCGCGGAGCCCGCGAACACAACCTGCGGGCGCTCGACGTGAACATCCCCCGCGACACCGTGGTCGCGTTCACCGGGATCTCCGGATCGGGGAAGTCCTCGCTGGCCTTCGGCACGATCTACTCTCATTCCCGTCAGCGCTACCTCGAGTCGGTCTCCCCCTACGCGCGCCGGCTCATCGATCAGGGTTCCGCTCCTCACGTGCGGCTCATCAGCGGACTCCCACCGGCGGTGGCCCTGCGCCAGCAGCATGCCGGAAGCACTCGCTCGTCGGTCGGCACCGTATCTCGGATCTCGAACGTCCTGCGCATGCTCTTCTCGCGCTCGGGCACCTACCCCGAGGGTTACCGCCCAGCCGATCTCGCGGGCACCTTCCCCCGCGACGCCGCGCCCCTGGATTCGGACAGCTTCTCTCCCAATACCGCCGTTGGTGCCTGCCGCACCTGTTCGGGTATGGGACGGCTCCTCCTGGTTGACATCGACAAACTCGTCGGGGACCCCTCCCTCAGCATTGACGATAGCGCCATCGTCGCGTGGCCCGGCGCGTTCGGCGGTAAGAACAACCGGCGCATCCTCCGGGGGCTCGGCATCGATATCGACGCGCCGTTCGAGTCACTGCCCACCGACACGCGCGAGTGGGTCCTCACCACGGACGAGCAACCCACCGTTCGCGTCGATGATCGCTACAACGGCACGTACATGAGCCCCAAACGGTGGGTTGAGCACACCTTTGCAGATTCGCCGTCGGCCCGAATGCGGGCGACGGCCGCCTCCTTCATGACGGACCAGCTGTGTCCCGTTTGCCACGGCAAGCGCCTCAATCCGGAAGCACTCGCGGTCACCATCGCCGGTGTGGACATCGCCGACGCCGCTCGCCTCCCCCTTGCCGACCTCGCTTCGTTCCTCGACGACGCTCGCACCCACCCGGCGACCGACGAGCTCTCCGTTGAACGCCGGCAGGCCGCCCTCGCGCTCATTGATGTCCTTCAGGACCACATCAAGACCATGATCGATATTGGGCTCGGCTACCTCGAGACCGCGCGGCCCACCTCGACCCTGTCGAGCGGAGAACTCAAGCGGCTGCACCTGGCGACACAGTTGCGCAGCGGACTCTTCGGCGTCCTCTACGTGCTGGATGAACCTTCGGCCGGACTCCACCCCTCCGACCTCGAACTGCTCCTCGGTGCGCTGCAGCGGCTCAAGGACGACGGCAACACGGTCTTCGTCGTGGAGCACAACGCGCAGATCATCCGCACTGCGGACTGGATCGTGGACCTCGGCCCGGGTGCGGGCCGCTACGGCGGGCGCGTGCTCTACAACGGCCCGTCGGACGGTCTGGACTCGGTCGAGGAATCCGTCACGGCCCGCTATCTCGGCCCGAATGCCCCGCAGCCGCCGGGCGCGAACGCCCCGCGTCAACTTGGGGACTGGATCGAACTGCAAGGTGTCACTGGGCACAACCTCTCCGACGTGGACATCAAGGTGCCGCTGCACGCGTTCACGGCGATCAGCGGGGTCTCCGGATCGGGCAAGACCACCGTTCTCACGGCTCTCGCCAATGCGGTACGCGCGCACCTCGACGCGGGTGACGCCCAGGCGGATGAGGAGCGCAATCCTGACTCCGTCGAGGTCGCCAAAGAACTCGTCAACGGCGCTCCCGTCTGGGACCTGGGCAGCGATGGTCTGGAGACCGCGTCCACTTCCGGCTTGAACGGCGTCGACCGCGTGATCCTCGTAGACCAGCGTCCGATCGGGCGGACCTCCCGTTCAACGCTGGCCACCTACACCGGACTGTTCGACGGCGTTCGCAAGCTCTTCGCCACGCAGCCCGGGGCCAAACAACGTGGCTTCGGGGCCGGCCGCTTCTCCTTCAACCAGCCCGAGGGTCGGTGCCCCACCTGCCTGGGTGACGGCGAGGTGAGCATCGAGCTGCTGTTCATGCCCACGGAGACGGCGCCGTGCCCCGACTGCCACGGCAAGCGGTACAACCCCGAAACCCTTGAAGTGACCTACCGCGACCGGACGATCGCGGATGTGCTGGCCATGACCGTCGACGAGGCGGCCGACTTCCTTGACGACGTGCCCAAGGCATCTGCAATCCTCACGCTGCTGCAGAACATCGGCCTGGGCTATGTCAGTTTGGGTCAGAGTGCGCCGACCCTTTCCGGTGGTGAGGCTCAGCGCATCAAACTGGTCTCGGAACTGCATCGCTCATCACGCGGTCACAGCCTCTACATCCTGGATGAGCCCACGACCGGACTCCATCCCGCGGATGCCGATCTGCTGGTCGCGCAACTCCAGTTGCTGGTGGACTCGGGTAACACCGTGGTGATTGCCGACCACGATCTACGGACTCTCAGTGTCGTCGATTGGATTATCGACATGGGCCCGGGCGCAGGATCTGACGGGGGCTCCGTGGTCGCCTCGGGGACGCCTGCCGAGCTGTTGAAACGGGCGGACAGCCGCACCGGGGTATACCTCGCGCGTCGTGCTGAGACAACGGAGCACTCTGAATGAATTGCACCTGCTGCAGGAGACTCAACGCTTGCGCTGGCGTCCATGGGGGTAGCGACGGCCCAGGATCCCGTGTTGGATTGCAGTCCTTCCTCCCCACTGGAGGAGACGCTGGCCGGGCTCACAGGCTTCGAACCGGCGCTCCCTGGAGGATCCTTCCGATTTCCTGATTCCGCCAATTGTCTCAGAACTTGCGAATCCCCTTGTGTATACAAGTAACCACGAGGTTTGCTTGCTTCGGGTGTCGATTGTTGGTGGCGGCCGTGGCTGGTGATTTAGATGGGTATCTGATGAGTTCCAATGCGGAGGAAAGTGGCCAACGATCAGCCTCACGTCTCGGAATTCACGGCTTATGTATCGTCTGCCGGACAACAGTCTCAGAACCTCAACCGCTATATCACCCGAAACACAGGCGGCGAAAGTCGGAGTGCTCAAGACGAGCCACGGGAGATTTCTATGATCTCCAAGAAGATTGAGAGTAGACCAAGATGCAGAAAGAGACCAGATGGATATCGATAAGCGGCCGAACAGCAGCGAAGAGCGCGGCGGAGAAGATGCTCCGTCTCCACATGGGCAGGTCCACGAAGCTCCTGTTGAGACAGAACGACCATCTACTCACGTGACGAAAGTCAGCACATCGGCGCTTGAGGACGTAGCCCGAGTGGCATCTCCTGCGTGGTTGGAGCAAAACGAGCGCATCAGAAAGCTCGTGATCCAGGCGACCCGTCCAAGGATTCTAGAATCGACGCAGCGAACGAACAAGTTCATAGAGAGCTTCGTGACGCCGCAATCCCTGGCTTCAATCCAGATAAGCCCCTTCACGAGCACTTCCAATTCGCTCGCTGGCGGCGCATTAAAGGATATCGGGCTTTCCTCTGCGCTTCGTGGCGATCTTTTCAAGCATCAGTCCCTGAACCTGGATGCAATCGCTCGGTCGACAACAGAACGTGCCGGGTTCTCGCTAACTTCGGGCCTGAAAGTGTCCGACTCAGTCACGTCAATGTTCTCGAAACTTATCGTCGACACGGCTGGTGTTGGTCTAGCATCATCTGTCTTGAGCAAGATGGCCGCGAGAATCGAGGGGCCTACGGTCGCCAAGCTCGGCGTCGATGCTACAACAGATCTCTCAAAAGGTTTGGCAACTCGGTTCTCTGCACAAGATCTCGGGATTGCCCGTGCCATTTCAACTCAGAAGTTGGCAGACACGAGCGGGATCGCGCACCTCATTAACACTGACAAACTGATGAGTTCGTGGCGCCAGACGCTACTCGCCGAACCCACCGCTCGATCGCTAGTCGGCACAGTCAAGCTTCCCGAAGGCAACGCCGGCTTGCTACGCGACATCGTGGGCATCAACGCCACAACCTCGAGAGTCGTCGCTCAGTTTGCAACCCAAAATAGATCCACGATGCTCTCGCCAGCGCTGAGCGCGAGACCTACACGGGCGCTGCGTAGATATCTATCCGGGATCTCCGTAGCCCCGGATGTTGATGATCTCGCATTTGCTACGCACGCTAGCCGAGGTATTGCAGGCATCACCGCCGCCGATCTCCTGATCTCCACGGGAAGGATCGACGAAGATTCGAGCAAACTTCTCGAAGACGAGGTGGTCAAGCCCTGGCTCACGTCACCACAGAACGCTCGTCAAGAGCTACTCAAATCCTTGGGTGAAGTCGACTCCCAAATCCCAGAGCTCTTGGAAGCTGCCTGGGCGCAGGTCGAGTTGAACGGGCCGGCCGCGGTAGCTATGGCATCGCACGCTGCCGTGGAGGTGCTTGATCGGACACTACGGGCACTGGCACCAGACGATGCTGTCCTCGCGGAACATGAGACAGGACGACTCCATAAGGACTCGGTATATATGAAGGATGGAAAACCTGCACCGACCCGTGCCGGCCGCGTCGCATATGCGGTCCAGAGGTGCCATCCTGGTGAAATTAAGCTCATTGTTGCTCAGACGAAAGCGCTAGCAGTGTCCGTTAGCACTCTCCAGAACTTCTTCCAGGCTGGCAAGCACCAATCCGAAGGCACCGTCGGGCTTGTTCGCATGCACCTGGTATCAGTGGAGGCTACGCTGACTCAACTGCTTTACCGGGAAACCGACGGGTCTGCTGCACGATCAGGTGACAGTGGTTAGTTAGGCAGCCTGATCGGCTGGTGTGGTCATGATTGTCTCGAACTCAATGGGGGGCAAGCGGCCGAGGCGGTCTTGTCTGCGCCGGCGGTGGTAGGTCCGCTCGATCCAGACCACGATCGCGATCCGGAGCTCTTCCCGGGTGGCCCAGACTCGGCGGTCCAGGACGTTCTTTTGCAACAGTGAGAAGAAGCTCTCCATGGCGGCGTTGTCACCGGCTGCCCCGACGCGGCCCATCGATCCGATCATGTCGTGGTAACTCAGAGCACGAACGAATTTCCTGCTTCGGAATTGGGATCCTCGGTCGGTATGAACGACGCATCCGGCCACGTCGCGTCTGGCGAGGGCGTTGTTCAGCGCTGTGACCGCGAGGCGGGATTTCATGCGCGAGTCGATCGAGTAACCCACGATGTGGTTGGAGTAGACGTCCTTGAACGCGCAGACGTAGAGCTTGCCCTCATTGGTCTTGAGTTCCATCCATCGCACGCACCTCTCGATCAGAGTGTTGCGACGATGGCTGGAACTCAAGCCCGGGAAGGCAAGATCTACTGCGCAGCCGTGCTGGACGCGTGCAGCCGCAAGATCATCGGCTGGGCCATCGACTCCAAACAAGACTCCACCCTAGTCGTGAACGCACTGGACATGGCGATCCGTGCACGTCAGCCCGGGCCCGGAGGGATCGTTCATGCGGATCACGGAGTCCAGTTCACCTCCTGGGTCTTCACCCAGAAGATCCGCTCCGCGGGCCTGCTGCCCTCGTTCGGAACCGTCGGCGATGGTCTCGACAATGCGATGATGGAGATGCTCCTATCGGAGTCAAGAGGGCATCGGGGACGCTTCGAGGACGCGAAACACGTGGCGGGCGTAGTAGCGCTTGAGACAGCGCATCGCCTCGCGTTTGGTCTTGCCCTCGGCGATCCGGCGCGCGAGATAGGCCTTCGTGGGCGGATGAACCTTGGTGCGGATCAACACGGCCTGGTGCAGAGCGCGATTGAGCTGACGATCTCCGCCGCGCGAGAGCGGGTGGCGGGTCTGTGTCTGCCCCGACGTGGCCTCCAACGGGGCGGCACCGGCCAAACGGGCGAACGCGGATTCGCTGCGGCAGCGCCCGGGGTGGGACCAGGAGATCAGGATCTGGGCGGCGAGCAGGGTGCCGATGCCGGGCTCTTCCAGAAGTCGCGGCGACATGGCCTTGACCAGCGGCAGCATGGCAGCTTCGAGTTCTTCGCATTCGCGGGTCAGCTCCGTGATGCGCGTAGCCGTGCTGCGCAATGACAGTTTGGTCGCGGCCAGTTCAGGGTCGGTGGCGGTATCGGGGCGCAGTCGCCGGCACCGGGTGAGCAACTGTCCCAACGGACGACCACGCAGTTCGGCACGCAGTTCCTCGGGGGCGGTGACGACGAGGGCTTTGAGGATGTTGATCGCCGCCACGCGGGCGAGCTTTGCGCTGTCACGGGCGACGATCAGCGTGCGCAGCCCTTCTCGGGCGCCCCGGGAACGTGGGGTGGACCAGCTCGAGCGCCCCAGACTTTCCCTGGCCGCACGGACCGCGTCAAGCGTGTCGGATTTCGCGCCGTCCTTGGTGGCCCGCTTGGTGGGGTGGTCGAACTCGATGACGAACTCCCCGGCCTCAGCCAGTGCGGTGGCCAGACCCGCGCCGAAACTGCCGCTGGACTCGATCGCCCAAGCTCTTCGAGACGGGCTCGAATAGTCTCCTGCCCATCGTTGCGCGGCCCGGTAACCCCGCCCCGTAGCCGGAAAAGTTCTGGCCGCCAGCTCGCCTTGGGTCTTGGCGCATACGACCGCGGCCGTGATGCGATCTCGGTCGGGATCCACGCCAATGACGTGTTCCACCAGGTCTTCCAACATGATGTCCTCCATTCGTTCGACGGTGACCGCCGGCGAATGAGGCAGGACTGTGATGAGTCACCCGAGGGGACAAGCTCCTGATCAAGCCATCGGTAGTCGGCGGGCGACGAGCGGACATATCTCTCAATGAGGACACCGAACGGGGTCGGTCATTCTGTGAGTCACACCCGTCGACACCACCTTGCCGCGCGGCATGCACCCAGCGTCACAGTCGTTCTGGTCGACGTTGCAGATCGAGCTGTTGAACCGGACGAAGTGGAAGACCCGGATCGAGCTGGCGAACGCGATCTTCGAGTACATCGAGGTGTTCTACAACCGTCGACGCCGGCACTCCTCCCTCGAGTACGCGACACCGCACGACTACGACCTCGCCCGCACCCCGCGGGCACTCACCACCACCGGAAGCTAGCGATCGAGAGTGGAAACCAGGCCATAGGTCAGGTCAGGTTGTCACCTATCCGTGCAGCAGACCCTTCCAGGCAAACCCACTCGGCTAGCCATGTCCGATGCCACCTGTTCCGACACCAGACCCGAACGCTTACGCAAAGACCCTTGCCGTCCGCCGCAGGTCCGCGCAAGCAGCGCGTTGCACCTTCATGCCCGACGTGTGCATGGAGGAGTATCTCGATTCAGCTTGTGAGCTTATGGGTGGGAGTTTGACGGGCCGCTGCAAAAGAGCTCTCTAAGAGGACGGTCCGGCATGGTATCTCGATACTTTCCCCTCGATGTTATACGTGGGTAGATCCAATTGATTAGTAGAATTATTGCAGTGGCGTTACTTTGTACTGCTTATAAGCACCCAGGTGAATGGCGTGAAGGCCGCCCACCGCGGCGACAGGTATTAAATAATATACGAAGTCGCCATCAATAATAAAAAATTCATCAATTTCATCCAAACTATAGACGCTGCGTCCCTGGCGTGAGGTTGACAGGTAGACCTTCCATGATGCTCCGGCTCGCACGGTTGTAGTCTTTACCTGAATGCGACGGGGCCTTGATGCGCCATCCACGATCAAGTCGTACCGGCTCGGCTCCAAAGGCCAAGAGACGCTGCACCCACACATGGCAAACCAAGCAGCGGCCAGGAGCGAACCCGCTCGATGCAGGTTATCCGGCTCTTCAGAGTTGAGTGTGGGCGCGCCGGTGGTGCGGGGTAGCTGGGGATAGACGTCGAGGTCCTCGAT
>NZ_JAVKPR010000045.1:0-11736 GCF_040980905.1 Kocuria sp. CPCC 205235 | reverse complement strand
TAGCATGAGACACGTCGAGGCCTTTATGGATCAGGTTGCTTGGTCGCTACCCATCCTGGAGGCCTCGACCTCTACCCAGACCCCACAACACGCGCTCCGAAACGCCCCCACGCACCCGGCTACCCATGCTCATCTGTGAAGGGCCGGATAAATAAAGCTCCTTGAGCTCCCCTAAGGCCTCCCACGTGGCATCGAGCCCGTACTTGGCCCGAGAAAGCTCGAATTCAACCATCATCTCTGCATTACGCGAGTAGGCCCCACCAGTGGCGTTGGCCGAGCCAACCACCACGCGTGCTTTCCGGTTGCCGTTCAGCACCAGAGCTTTGGCGTGGAGACCTACGAGACGTGAGGCGGCGTCCTCCTCTTCGCCCTCGAGCACCGCCTTGTTCAAGACGTACGTGTGAAGTTTCGCATCCAAGCTCTCCGGTGAAAGACGGTCGATCTGTTCTTCTCGTGAAAGCAGGGCTACGGCGCCGCTGAGCTTGGAACGGATGTGCGCCAGACCGTCGTCGCTGATGAACGGAGAAATGACGAGGGCGCGAGTCCCGTGGATATCCAACGTTGACGCGCCGGTCCCGTCGAAGAAGTGGAACGTTGGGGCCGCGCCATCCAGTTACTCCCATTCCACATCACGGATCCACCGGGCAAATCTCTTCACGCGCCCTGCGCGTGCCGGATCAAGCGGGTTGATGCTCCAATCGGGCAAGCTGCGCAGCAGGCGTGCAAGCGGTTCGTTCTGGGCTCGGAGCTCCGCGTTAGGGGTGTCCGCCCGGCGGCCGTCGAGTCTGAGGAGGATGTCCCAGCTACGGTCGTCCGTGAGGTTCCGGCTCGCGCGGAGAAAGCGATATGCGACGTCGTCCTTGTCGTTCAGATTGCGGTACTTCAGAAACCAGACCTTGGGGTGGAAAAGTCCGCCGTGGTTGCGGAGGTCCACGGGGTGGATCATGGATTCGAGTAATGCGACCAGGTCGCTATTGGTGCCGAGTCTCATTTCGCCGGCCTGGCAGAAGATGTCAATGCGATCGGTGAACTGGCGGATGCTTTCGAGGATGCCCAGTTTGTCGTCCGCGGCCGATACTCGTCGGGAGGCGAAAGACAACGGAACGCTCAGCGCCGTGGCCAGGTCCAACGTGAACGTGGTGCCTACCGCGTAGGAGAGGTCGAAGCCCGGGGGTGGTTTGAGTTCTTCGGCGAAGGCCGCGCGGGATTGTGGTTCAAGCAACCGCTTCGCCTCCTTCGCGCGCCAAGCCCTCGTGGATGTCGAGGAGAATTCGACGAACCTGCGTCCATCGGTAGGTCAGACGGCCAGCACCGCTGGCACCGCCCCATGTGGCGAGACGCTTCTTGTTGCCGAGCCGCGCTTGCGCTCCCTTGGCCAGTTTTTCGCGCCGGGTCACGAGTTCGCGGGCGCCGGGGTGATTGACGACGTCGCTCGGGCCCATGTCCGCGACCAGCGAGAACCACTCCCGAACGAATGTGAAGGAGAACTGGTTAACCGGGCGGGATCGAATGCCATCCACTTCCGCCCGAATTTCATAGGCGAGGTCTTCCGAGGGACGGTAACTCGTGCTGACGCGCTCTACCCACTCCGCCAGCCGGCCTGAGTATCCGTCGGCAGGATAGCTAGCACCTTCAAGACCGTAGGACTCGTATTCTTCAGCGAGCATCACGTTGTACAGCAACTGAGCGCCGTGCATAACCTCGGAGAACGTCGCGGCGAGATCCAGGCGCTTTTTCGCTTCTCCCTGAGCGCGCTGAGCAACTGGGTCCTCCCACGGCGCTTTACTCTCCTCGCCGGGAGGGTTGAACAGGAGATGGTTAAGAAGCCGGTCAGGTGCATTCGACACCATCCGTTCACGCAGCCAGGACGCTTCCTCAAATCCCATGGCAAACCCCTCAGGGATGCTGTTGGGGAATCCTTCTGGTCGTTCGGGTAGACCAGGATGCCAAACATGGGGTGTGTTCGGGTCGGAGTTATCTGGGGCATCAGACACGATCTCGTAGGTGGCCATGGCCGGCCAGTAGACGCTCGAGGGCAGTCTCTTGAGAGCTCTACCCGCTTCAGCGCCAAGCAATCCGGCCTTATCTTCGGCGCTTTTTAGGGCGTCAATGGTGGCCCACTCATTCCTACGAGCGCGATCTGAACTATTCGGCTTGCCTCCCGCCATGGAAAAAGCCCACGAGATGAAAAGGAAATACCGCGCGCGAGTGTGCAGTGTGGACGTGCCGGGGAAAAGACCGTCCGAGAAGGCATCTCGGAACTGGGACAGCCCCAGCTCATCGCGGCTGTCTCGCTGCTCGAAGAGCCGAATGATGTCTTGCATCCGGCGCTGGTCCTCGCTGGACGCGTCGAGCCACGTGATCGCAGCAACCATGGTGCGCCTCTCCCCTGCTTTAGACCCGTAGCGTGTACATCAGCCCGACTACCGCTCCCTAGATCCCTTCAAGGCCTTTATATCTCAGTTCAGCTCTAAGGTTCCGTCTTTGAGGCCGCCGTCGGTTGACGTAACAATCACCTGTTATTACGGACCAGTAGATTCCACGTGGGCCAGGCGGTCGAGTCCTCTATAGACTCAAGAAACCCCGAGTCCCCCTGGAGAGCTAACCCTGATGAGCGCGTCAAAGTCGTACGAAATCGCACTTCAAGCTGGCACTGTTCTTGCCTTCGCATTGCGCCCTTTCGTGGAGCGACATTCGCCCGTGGAGGGAGACCCACAGTCCTGGCTGGAGCTCATTGCGCGCTCTGACTTCAAGAGGCTTGGTCGCTACGACACCGAATATGCTCTGAACGACCCCCGGGTACTTCTGAAGACCATCATTTTTCACCCGGAACAGTTCGGCGATCAGTTCACGAAAACCGACATCGAATGGGCCAACGATGCCCTTAAGGTCTTGAACCTCGCATCCAGCGCCACCACGAGCATCCGTTCCGCCACCGTTGAAAGCGCCCTAGAAAGCATGCAGATGCTCCTAGAGAGCGTTGGTGCCATGAAGGCCTCGTTCCGCATCGAAGCAATTGCAGACGGCGCCTACTCCAATTTCGACGACGTACTCGAAGGCCTCCCCGAGACATCCGTTCTTGCCCCGATCGCCTCGGCGGCGGTCGAGGAAACCCAGGACGTCGACGACGCTCCACCTGTGGCCCCGGAGTCATACACGACCTGGGATGCTGAACCAGCGGCCGTGGAAACACCCGAGCCATCGGAACCCACGTTTGAGCCGGAGCAACCGCCTGAGCCACGAGAAGCGTCCAGTGGTTCTGACGGCGAGGAAGATGCAGCTCCCCGTGTAGCGGACCTCGTCTCCATGCTTACGGACGAGGACGAAGTACCGCACGATTCAAGCGTCGCAGTCTTCAAGCAAGGGCCCGTCGTAGTCGAGGTCATCTACCGTGATGCCCTCAATTTCGCACTGGTCCATAACCAGGTCAGTCCGATCGTGAAAGTTACTGCCTTCCACGATGACCAAGCTGCAGACCATGAACTCAACGAAGTGGTCATTAGTCTGGGTGACGAATCGCACCGCATCGAAGCCGATCCTTTCCGATTGTTGGCGTTGCACTTGCCCCAGGTTGACGAGGACCGGCTTTCTGTCATGAGGCAGCTTGAGGGATCCGACCTGGCATGGCACGTTCCCGCCAGGCAGTTCGCCGACATTGACGAGGCATCGCAAACCTCACTTCGAATCAACGTCACGATCGACGGCGAGCGCCAGACCCAAACGCATCCCATTCTCCTTTTGGCTCGCGACGAGTGGTACGCCCGCTCGATTCCGGAAATACTCGCCGCTTTTGTCACACCCAATAGCAAGGCTCTGGTTCCCACGCTCCAACGTGCTGGCGAGATCCTGCGCGAGTGGACCGGGTCATCGGATCTGGATGGTTACCAGTCCGGTTCTGAACGTGCCGGGCAGATTGCTCAGGCACTTTACGTGGCCCTCCAAGAACTCGACATCACCTACATCAACCCTCCGGCGTCCTTCGAAACCACGGGGCAAAAGGTACGGCGGATTGAAGATGTCATTTCCGACAGGCTGGGCACGTGCCTTGATCTAAGCGTCATGTACACCGCCGCGTTGGAGCAGGCGGGTTTGAACCCAGTCATCATCCGCACCCCGGGCCACGCTTTTACCGGTTTCCTCACCGTTGATTACCAGCTGGCGGAACTCGCGCTGTCTGACCGGGGGATGATCGACAATGTTCTTCGAAGCTCGATGCTTATCCCGGTCGAGACCACTGCCCTGACGTCCTCCCCGGCCATGGACTTCGAAGCCGCGAAACGGGCTACGGCAGCCCGGTTCGATGAGGATGTTTACTACGTGCTCGACGTCGCGGCGGCTCACCGTCGTGTGCGTCCCCTACCGCGCATTCGCGTAGACGCGTCCGGGGACGTCGTCGAACTAGTGATGGAACGCGACGCACCCACGCCACTGCCCGTGCAAACGGTGGAAGCCGCCGGTGCGCCGGAAAGCTACCGAGAATCCGAGGAAAAGAACCTACCTCCCAGAATTCGTAAGTGGCGGCAAGCCCTCCTCGATCTGTCCCTGCGCAATCCGCTGTTGAAGCTGCGCAAGACTGCTATGCCTCTTGCCGTTCCGGAGAGATCTCTCGCGACTTTCGAAGACATGCTGGCGTCAAACTCTGAGCTCATGCTCCGGGCGGACGATGATTTGGACGAGCTCGGTGCAGCAGCTGGTTACGACTCGGCCAGAAAGCTTGGCGACGACGCCCTCGACCGCATCCTTCGGGCTGAAAAAACCGTCTACGCCGGGGTGACAACCACCGGATACGGAAACCGCCTGGATAAGCTCCGTCGTGAGGCCAAATCGTCGATTGACGAAACCGGTGCCAATAACCTTTTCGTCACGCTCGGCGCGCTGTCTTGGAAGACCACTACAGACCAGGAAGCCCTCGCGCCCCTCTTCCTTCTGCCTGTGCGGCTCGAAGGCCGCAAGAAGCAGCGGTTCCGCCTTTCGATGGAAGAAGGAGCTAAGGCCGAGCCCAACTGGTGTTTGATCGAGAAACTTCGTTCAGACTTCAACCTGACCATCCCCGTTCTCGAGGAACCGCCGGAGGACGAGCACGGAATCGATATGCCGCGTGTGCTCAAGGAAGTCCGGGCGACCTTGGCGCGGCAAAAGGTCTCCTTCCACGTGCAGCCCGACGTTCGGCTGTCCATGTTGCAGTTCTCCACCGTGGACATGTGGCGTGACATGGGTGAGCACTGGGAAGAGTTCCTGGAAAACCCGGTGGTGGACCACCTGGTCAATTCGCCTTTCGATACCTTCTCCGACCCTGCCCCCGAACCAAAAATGGGTGAGGCTTTGGAAGCTGAAGCGGCTCTCCCAGTCCCCGTGGATGGCTCTCAGCTGGAGGCCATCACCTGGGCAAGTGCCGGCCGTACTTTCGTTCTGGAAGGCCCTCCCGGTACGGGTAAATCTCAGACGATCACCAACATGATCGCCAACAGTCTCAGCCTGGGCAAGAAGGTTCTGTTCGTCGCGGAAAAACAGGCGGCCCTGGAAGTTGTCCGCACCCGTCTGGACCGCGTGGGGCTCACACCGTTGACTCTCCAACTCCACGGACGGAATCAGTCTGTGGGGGATGTCCGCCGACAGCTGCGCGAATCGTGGGAGGCCGAGGCTTCGGGCAATTCCACCTCCTTCCAGGCCCTCAAGGACGAGTTCCGACAGTCCATTGATTCCTTAGCGTCCTACCCCAAGAAACTTCACGGTACCGGAAGCCAGCCGCTATCGGTCTGGCAAGCTCACCAAGACTTCATCGCGCTACGGCGTGAGCTATCCACCCATGTGTCAGATCCATCTACTTCTGAACTCTCCGTTCCGCCTCGCGTATCCCGCAGTAAAGTAGCCACTGATCGTGCCGCGGCCACAGCACGCCGCGTTGAAGCGGCCCTGGACGCTCTCGGCTCGCATGCCCCGGTCGATGATCCCTGGCTGCTAGCTGGCCCGCCGCAGATGAACGAAACAGACGAAGCAGGGGAAAACTACACACAAGTACTGTCTGCCGTTCGAAATTTCCTGGCACTGCACGACCAGTTAGATGAGCAGACCGAGTCTCTGATCCTTCGCTACCCCAAGATGGAATCCTGGACCAAGCTAAACACCTGGCTGGCCAGCGTTCGGGCGAACCAATACATGCCCGTGGAACATCACCGAGAAGTCTGGTCACGCTCCCCTCGCTGGGCAGACGAAATGCAGTCCTTCGTCACCGAGGTCAACCAGTTCATCTTTGACTACGGAAATCTTGTCGAAGCGTTCCGCCCTGAAGCTTGGAACGCCAATCCGGGATTGCTGCAGGAAAAACTGAACGAGGCTTCCCGAAAGGTCCTTGGACGCAAGCGTGCCCAGGAGGCTGTGCAGCAGGATATCGAGCGGCTACTCTTGCCTGCTTCGATTCACCTCGTGGGAGACCCCAAGGTCTTCCTCAATCACCTGGACTGGGTCCAACAACGCGCACGTACACTCGATGCCACGGGTGAGCGTTTACTGCCAGCCGGCATCAGGTGGACCGTACGCAATCCACGAACCTCTGGCCTTCCCGCAGACGTCCTTGAGAAGTCCAAGGCCGTTGGGGAAGTGCGTCAAGATTTCTCCGACGAAGACCTGAACGCAATCATCCGCGGCGGCATGCGAGTCGACGTAGGCCAGTACACCCACGCTTGGAATGCTCTCGTTCAGGCGCTGGGAGCCACCCCGGAGACACTGAATCGCTGGCAAGCGGGACAGGACCTCCCGACCGCCATTGATCACGCTGCTCCGCAGTGGCGTGACCAGGCCGAACGGGGTCGCACCGCCGGGCTCAGGAGATTCCAAAAGGCCCAGGCGGCGATAGATGAGCTCGAGAGTCAAGGCTTCGCCACTCTGACGGCGGACCTGTGGCACGGGCGAGCCTCGGCCAGAGATCTCTCAGCCAAGGTTCGGCTACAGGCAGCTCGTGAACAGCTTTCTACACAGCTGGATGAGACCGATCTTGCACGATTCGATCCAGAGAACCGTTCCAAGCGGGTCGACCAGTACATCTCTCTGAGCGATCGAGTACGCTCCAACCTCCGGACAGAGCTCCCGGCCAAGTTACTGCGAGAACGTGGCCTCAACAAGGCCAACCCCACGCCTCAGCAGATCCAGCTCCGTCGCGAAATCGATCGCAAACGAGGCGGCAGCATCCGCCAGATGATCGAGTCATCCGAAGGCGCGGTACTCGATCTGACTCCCTGCATGCTCATGAGCCCGGCGAGCGTGGCAAAGAACCTGCCCATTGGGTCGGTTGAATTCGACATCGTCATCTTCGATGAGGCGTCACAGATTCGCGTAGCTGATGCCATCGGTTCAATGGCTCGAGCACGTTCCGTGGTGATCGTGGGCGATTCCCAACAGATGCCGCCGTCGTCCATGTTCGCCTCGAGCGGCTCAGATGATGACGAGTCCGCTTCTACCGATGGCCTGGTCGCCAGTGATCAGGAGTCCATCCTGTCTGAAGCAGTCAGCGCTAATCTCGATCGGAAGATGCTCACCTGGCATTACCGAAGCGCGGACGAATCGCTCATTGCCTATTCGAACCGCCGCTACTACCAGGGGGATTTGTCTACCTTCCCCGCGCCTCCCATCGACCGACCCGGTTACGGAATTCGATTGGTTCAGGCCAACGGCCATTTCGATGGCGGCGACAGGAAGGCAACCCGCACCAACCAGGTCGAAGCGAACCTCATTGTCGACGACGTTCGACGTCGCTTGGAGGCTGACCCCGAGGCCTCCATCGGTGTGGTGACCTTCAACATCCAGCAGCAGACGTTGATTCAGGATCTCTTGGAAGATCTGCCGGATGAGGCGATTCGCGTGGCCATGGCCCGCGAAGAAGACCCCTTGATCGTGAAGAACTTGGAGAATATGCAGGGTGATGAGCGTGATGTCATCTTGTTCTCTCTGGCCTTCTCACCGGATCCGGAAACAGGTAGGTTGCGGCTTCAATTTGGACCGGTTTCTGCTGAAGGCGGTCATCGCCGGCTCAACGTGGCAATCACTCGCGCACGGCGTGAAGTGGTCATCTACGCCTCATTCACTCCGGAGCACATTGATCTCAACCGGACCAAATCAGAGGGTATGAAGCACCTGCGTGAATACCTGACCTTCGCCCGGGAACACTCGGATGCTTCTTCCCTGCTGTCCGATAAACACACCACTGAGCTACACCGGCAGGATATTGCCCAGGCACTTCGCGACGAAGGACTAGAGGTTCACGAGGAATTTGGCATGTCTAAGTTCCAGGTGGATCTGGCTGTCAAGGATCCCGACTCAGAACAGTGGTTCGCCCTCATGCTGGACAGCCCCCGTTGGGCAGCTAGGGCCATCGTCTCCGACCGCGATTCCGTACCTGCGCAGGTGCTCACCCGAATGGGTTGGGCTGAGGTCATCCAGGTTTGGCTGCCCAGCTGGTGGATGGATCGAGAAGGTTCTTTGCGGGCGATCCGGCACAAGATGGATCAGGCCGAAGAGCGGCTCCGAGAGACTGTGCCTTCCCCTGAGGAGCAGCCGAGAGTTGAAGATATGGCTGAAACCGTGGCGACGGTGACTCAGCCCGTTCAGCAGACCGTTAATGCGGTGCAGAATCTTGTCACGCGAGAGGAAGCTCCCCAAGAAGCTCCTGAACCCCCGCAACGAGAGACGGTTCAGGTCACTGAACGGGTGCAATCCGTAGCTCCGCCAACGACTGTTCGTTCCCCTGAGCTCATCCACACAGAGCCATTCCACGCCGCTAGTAAGGGGTTGGTCGGTGACAGGAAGACCCTCGAAGAGCTGTCACTCAAAGCGAACCGCGAACTTGTCCGAGAGCTCCTCCTCGAAGTGATCCAAGCCGAGGGTCCTGTGCTTGCAGACCGGCTCACCAGCAACATCGCGGCCAGGTTCGGTATGCAGCGCATTAAAGGACCGCGGCGCGACCAGATTTTGCGGTGTCTGCCCAGCCATGTCACAAGCACCAAGACAAGACTGGGTAAGTGCTATTGGCCCGACGGTGCGGACCCTGCCACGTGGAATCTCGTACGCACAATGGAGAACGGTGGAGAGAGCCGCCCGGCCGACGAAATCGTCCCCCAGGAGATTGAAAATGCCGTGATGTTCGTCCTCCACGAGTCGAACGGAATCTGCACGGAGGATCACATCAAGCGCTCCCTCAATCGCTTGTTCGGGTACAACAGGACCGGAAGCGTCATCGCCCAGGCCTACAGGGCAGCTTTTGAGTCTTTGGAACGAGAGGGCAAGATCTTCGTAGTCAACGACCTATATCGTTTGGCGTAAACCCAACAGTGTGTAGACCGCGGTTCGAGCGGGATGGCCGCGGTCTACACACTTTGACTCGAATTTCACAAGAAATTCATTTCAAAGATCTTACACGGAGAAATCAAGGGGCATATCTGAGATATCCCTAAGGCGCTTACCTTCAATTAGCATGCTCAACATATTCATTGCCTCATCGTTCACAAGATCATAAGTTGCCTTTTGAAGTTCAGGCAGTGCCACGTGATATACAGTGTCGATATCACCCGTTCCCAGGGCCAGTGAGGCCAACCGAGAGGGGGAAGGTTCTGCAGTGACTGCCACAACATGGGGTGCACGCCCCTTTCTGTTGCGGATGACATTCAATGCTTCCGAACGAGCGTTTTGAGCACGATCGCTCCGCATTGTAAATTTACAAGAAATTACCGCATGAACTAAATTGATTGCATCGGAATTATTTTCCTCACGCATTGTCGTTAATCTGGCCGTGGATTTATCAACGACTTTGTCGTATTTATTTATATTCTCGTCGGACTCAGGCGCTCTAACAACCAAAACATCCGGTGAAACCGCGTATAAGTTGCCAACAGCAGCCTCTAGCATCGGGTTCTGCTCGATCGCTCGCGCCAAGTCATCCAGATGTCTATAGGGTTCATACTTTGCAAGATGATCGATCTTACGCTTTCCGCCAACGCACTCCACTGTCCATCGCCCAGGTCGAATAGCACTTAGAGCCGACATGGTCTCACTCAAGAATTCAGCAATGGCTGCCTCAAACTTGGCTCCGAGCGTTTGCCCTTTTAATTTGATTCCGCCGAATTCAGCCCCCATACCAAGAGCAATTTGGAGGCCCAGACTTTTGCTACTTGCCTGACTCCTGTCTGCCATTGACGCGATGCCCTCACTACTAATGCTCACCACTCCTTGCTGAACCAAGGAATCATGAAGGGCCCTACGGGCAATTGATATCTTTCCCAATGTTTCATTCATGCGATTTGCCCCACGGAAGAGTGTATTGGTGTCCTTTGACCCGAATCAACTGCCATTAAGGCCTTGGATATTTGTTGACCGATGGCACGCGCGACCGGAGGAGGAAAGGCGTTTCCAACCTGACGCCACGCAGCCGTTTTGCCGCCCAAAAATTTCCAATTTTCAGGGAACCCCTGAAGTACAGCCCCCATTTGCACAGTTAGGCGGGGCATCTCATCCCCTGGAAAATCCTGAGATGGAGCATCCTCAGCAATTGAAGAGGCTTTGACGCCCAATTTTGCCCATGCTTGCTTAGAACGAGTAGGGCCAAGGTCAGGACCGCCGTGCTTCTTTGAACCCCCTACAAGAGTAGGAGCGATCTTATTCGCTTGTTTCTTCCACTCATCTACACCCGCCCATCCGTTGGCAGCCATGAGGCTGTAGAGAGCGTCGCCAACGGTGAGATCTGTGGGCACTTGGCTCGGCCACTCAAAGTGACGCATTTCCTGCTCTCCTAGGGCGACGAGAACGAATCGGGGCCGTAACTGGGGCACACCGTAGTCAGAGGAATTCAGCAGCTTCCATTCTGACTGGTACCCCATACTCTCCAGGTGCTGGATCACCTGCGCTCGGTAATTGGCGAACCGCGGTTGCGACAGTCCTCGAACGTTTTCCAGCATCACGGCGCGAGGCCTTGCGCGCTCTACGATTTCTAGGGCCTTGGGGAAAAGGTCTCGCTCATCCTCTGCGCCCAACTGCCTTCCTGCAACCGAAAAAGGTGGACAAGGCACGCCCCCAGCGACTAGGTCAACTCCATCGAAATCGGAGCCATCAACGTCATGCAGGTCACGCTCCTGGACCGGCCATCTCAGCTCCTCAGCGAGGCCTGAATAATCTCGATTGGCCCTCAAGCTCGCACAAGCCCACTTGTCATTTTCTATGGCAGCGAGATGCCTGAAGCCCGCCTGTTCAAGACCAAGTGCCTGTCCACCTGCTCCCGCACACAGTTCCACGGACGTGAACTGGGCCGACCTTGTCATGACGCTCTCCTGTATAAAATTTGAAGGCTACTAAATTCTGTACCCTTGCTCTGCTCCTCGGAACTGTACATCGCTGCTCGGACATGCATCTTCCGGCCCATCCCCTCCAAGCCCAGCGACCCGAGTGTCATCCGTCCACGGCGCATCCATAACTCGTCACCACTGCCACCTGCACTCCATGCTCTCGGCGCTTCACAGACCACAAGCAACCGCATCTCTCAGAAGGGGCTTTGTGCGATATCTCCCCCCGCAAGTCGATGTCACTACAGACTTCCATCACGACGCTAACGGCAGAGACCCCGACACATTCAGCCCCGCTCTGCGCGACTATCACTACGCCTTGTGGAGCAAGCGGTTGCCCAACGGGGTCTGTCCGTTAAACGGTGTGTGGGGTCCGGCGGTTCTCATTAGTGAGTGGTTCTTTCGAACCGTCCGG
>NZ_JAVKPR010000044.1:0-11803 GCF_040980905.1 Kocuria sp. CPCC 205235 | reverse complement strand
AACTCCCGACGCTGTCTTCCCATGATGAACATCCTCTCTTACAAGGTGTCCACCGCCCGGGGTCAAGGCCAATGAGAGGTAGGTATCAATAGGTGTCAGATACCGGGTTTCATGGTTGCAGGGGGTTCCAAATCTGGAGGGCCTCATAGGGGTTACATGTGATTGTCTGAACTGGGTGGTTGAATTGCCCATAGAGTAGAGAGCGAATCCCAAGGGGCTGGAGAAGAAATGACCACGGACGTAGTGCTTAATACCTTGATCCCTCTCGCGGAGAGGGGTGCCACTATGAACATCACTCTATTGACTGATGGCCAGATAGTGCAGGGAGATGTAATCCCGGCATCTGAATATTTTGAGAAGGTAGCCCAGATTTTCGAAGGACTTGGGCATGAGAGTGGGCGGGAACTCTCACAGGTATATCTCGACACGGGTAAGAGAGTGAAGGCCCAGGAAGTGGAGGACCGAGTCATTGCAGATCAAGCGGCCAGCGAAGCGAGGGAGGCGGAGGACGATCATGACTCGCAGCCAAAGCGGCACTTCATCCACCTCAAGAACGCTGCAATAGTCCAGAGCTCCCAAGGTGGGGTGACTGCGTTGGAGCCTAAATTGTTGCGTATCAAGCTGGATTCCATATCAGGATGGTCCTTCGGGTCTTTCACGCTGGACAACTAAGGTCCGAACAACGCCCCCACCTTGTGTGCCGAGCTGTTCTCCAACCGGCTGCGTGCATGGTCGTACCGCCTCGTGGTCCTTGGGTCCTTGTGCCCCAAGGAGTCCTGCAAGTGATGTAGCGGGACACCCAGCTCTAGGGCCAAGGTCGCGTGAGTGTGCCGGAGGACGTGCGGAGTGACTCCCCTGGAGATGCCGGCATGTCGCCCCAAACGGCGCAGCAACTTGGCTACGTCGGTTCGATCCCACTGATTGCCGCTCCCGGTCGTGAAGATCAACCCATCTAGCTCATCCCCTCGAGTGATTTCTTCCCCTGTGGTCTCGGTAATTGCACGGAGAGCCTCCACGGTGTGATCGGGAAGCCAGACCGCCGCGGTTTTGCCGCCCTTGCGGGTGATCACCACGCGATCCGATGACAGTCCGGAGACTCGCGCGGTCAATGCCTCGGAGATTCGCATCCCGGTCGTGAGTAGTAGGTCAACCAGGGCGCCGGCCCTTGGAGAATGCATCCGCGCGACCGTCAACAGGTCCTCGGCCTCACGCCTGGTCAACGCCGCCGTCGTGCTGCTGTCTTGATCCACCGTTGGGCGCCGTACGTGATCCGCAGGGCTTGCGCTGAGTCGCCCTTCTGTCACCGCATACCTATATAAAGAGGACACTGCGGCTAATCGCCGTGCGGTCGTGGCTGCAGAGTCCCCGTCTTGCTCCCGAACCCGGGCGAAGACATCCACATGGGACCTGCGGACCTCCAGCAAGTCCAACCCCGAGGCGTCCAAGTACTCAAGGAACAGCAGGACGTCATTGCGGTAAGCCGTCCTCGTGTTGTCCGAACCGTAGGAGGCCAGCCACGCGCGGATGAGCTGGGCGTACTCCTGCCCGTTGTCTTGCGCTGCTTTCTGGGTGAGATCCATGGACACCACGGCCTATTTGTTCGCCTGAACGGGTTGACGGGGTTCTCCCGATGTCAGCCGCACGATCAACGCTCCGACGATGTGGACCATCAGCCAGGCATCCTCGATCGGGGCCTCTGAATATCGATGGGCATCACTGTTCTGGTTGCGCTCAGCTGCTGACCAGGAGAGAAACCGCTGAACTCCCTCTGTTAATGGGGCATCCCGATCACCAAGAATTCCTTTGCTCTTCGCATCCCTGATCAGATCGCCCAGCACATTTCCCTTGCATTCGAGGGCCTTGAGCGTTTCTTGAAGAGCCGTCCCGGCGTAGGTGATGGCGTTGCCGGCCTTTTCGTGGCTGATCTGTTCGAGCGCCTCGCGGTAGGACTTCTGTGCGCCCTCGAACTGCCGACTGATTAGGAGTTTTAGGGCCGGTTCGACGACCCCTTGCATCAGTTCGTCATCTTGGAACGCGACCAGCTCGCCATCGAGGAACTTATGGCCGATCCGCTCTTCGTTCAGGATACTGTTGACGACTTCTTCGTACAGATCACGGTGACGTTGGTCCCGAACCAGTACAGGAAGGGCGGCGATCATATCGAGAGTCACCAGGTTGTCTTCACATCTGATGAGGTCGTTAGAGTTCAATTGGCCCGCTACTGATGTCCAGCTGGTTAAGAGTTGAAAATGATGTGCGAGTTCGTAGGGGTCTATCCAACGTTCGGTTTGGAATTTGTCCCATACCGCAGCGATTCGCTTACGTGCGCGATCACTGATCTCTGACTGCCAAGGAGCACCCTCAGCATCAAGTCGAGCATTTTCCTCTAAGCGGCGTCTCTGGGATGGAAGCATGGCATCAGTCTACGCCGATTTACCCTCATAAGAGATATTATGAGGGTTCTAATCAACTAAAGACTGACCAGTGTTGATAAAGCGAGTTCCCCTGTGAAAAGGGATACTAAGAAGATGCAGAAGAGTTCACGTCGGGTAATAATTCAGGCACTTCATGAGTCTCGGCTGCGTCCATACATAGACGCCTCCCATGGGAACGAGAAGCTTGCCCTCTCCCTCTATAAATGGCACATGGAACTGACGGCTTCGGTCCAACAGGTTCTAGGCGTTACAGAGGTAGTTCTCCGGAACTCGATGGATGCTCAACTCAGGATCTGGAACAAGCAAGAAGGTGGCGCCGAGGAATGGCTACTAACTGACCCTGAAGCGCCACTCCGCAGCTTGACGCAGGGTAAGCGGAAGGAAGCACTTAACCGCGCTAAAAGTGAAGCCGATAAGCGCCAGCCAGGTCATCAGCGGTATGGGCAGCAGCCTCATCACGACGATGTTCTGGCGCAGGTCACTTTCGGGATGTGGAAAGAACTTCTACCAAACCATGCACCTAATGCTTCTGCCGAGACAACCGAGAACAAGAATCGGCAGCGACTGTGGCGGGACGCCCTAGTTTTTGCTTTCCCTCAGGCGAATGACTCCGACGGGTACGAGACTTACTGGCGAGTGGTGCACATCCATCATCTTCGCAACCGAGTTGCACACATGGAGCCACTGCTTACGGTAGATGTTCAAGATAAAATGAGGAACGCTTTTGACCTAGTCAGAAGCATAGAACCTGTTGTTGCTGACTGGCTGACTGGTGCCAGCAAGGTCTCTCAAGTCTTGAAACAGCGTCCCGAGCATTAGGACAAAAAGAAAGAGCCTGCAGGCGCGACTTGTCCTACAGACTCTTCTAACTCATGATGAGGGACCTTGTCCTCACCTTCTTGACGCTAAAGATAGCAGATGCACTCTCCTCTCGCCAGCGGTGCGCTCAAGCTCCGGCCTATGATCAGAGTGAGACGCAACTGATCAGGAGTCGGAGGGGGACATCAGCTGACCGAACAAGTCCAGAGTTGTCACTGGTGGGTAACAGGTCGGCCCTTCCAGTAGCTCTGGTCTCGTACGTCTCAGCTCAGCGTGACGTGAAAATAGTCGACCAGGGAACGCTGCTTGGGTGATCAGCGGTAGATTGCAATCACACTCATAGACACACCTGGGCCGTCCAGCTCCATGCCTTCGGGTGCAGACTGATTGGGCCCCTTCTGTCTCGCTGCCGCTCGTCGGTCTTTGCGGCTCATCAGACTCAGGCCCGGAATGTCCAGCAAGGAGTGGCTCTCGCCCTCGGGCCACTTGCGCTCCATCTTGCCGACCACGTTGACCTCTCCCTCGAGGCTGTCCATGTCGGTGCGGAGGCTTTCCTTCGACAGTTTGAATGCGAAGACGGGAGCCTCAGTACCGAGCTCTCCGGTAGCAATGAACCGATTATTGCCGCCGCGAGAACTGAGCGCCTGGAACCCGGTCAGAGCCTCCTCGTCCTGAGCGCTGATCGCATCAGGGGAGAAGGTGCGCACCAAACTGGCGAAGTCGGACAGCTGTTCGCCCTGGACCATGAGCCGCGCCATGCTTGGGATCTCCAGTTCGCACTCAACGTCGAGGACCTCCCCGCGCTTCAGGTCACCCCAGAGATTCTTCGTAAAGTCCTCGACGGACCGTGCTTGCAGCTTCTCGTACAGCCGGTTGAACCGACTCTCCGGAGTCTGGCGATAGGTCCGTGCCGCTTCCTTCTCGGAAGATCCGTTTCCACCGAGACCGCCCTGCACGACTCCCATGTTCATCGAGAGGTTCCCTTCGCCTCCTACGGCGCCCATCTCGCGCTGCTGGGTTTCGTCGTAGAGGCCGTCCTCCACCTGTGCCAGATAGTTGTCCACCAGTAAGGTATCCAGGTACAGAAACTCCCGCAGCATCTTGACTCCACTTTCTGTGCTCGTGCTGGTTTTCAGCCTGTTGGGTTCAGCATAGGGGCAGGAGCAGACACCGTTAGGGAACAGGGCAAGATACAGCTGCTTTCTCCCTGCTCATCGCTTCCTGTTTTGGTTTTCCGCAGCCCGTTCCCCACCGCACCCTGCTCCCTGCACCGCTGGTTTCACCGTTCCGCCGCCGCGCCGCAGCCCAATCCGCGCGGGGTTCGCGGGGTGCCTCCCGCAGTTCGTTCCTTCCCTTTCCGTTCACGTCGTCGTACCTCCTCGTGTCCGGTTCGCGCGAGCGACTATCAAGAAAGAGGGGGGCGGACTCGAAGGGGTTCTCGTAGTGGGGCTTTGCGCGAGGTTCGGGCTACGCGGAGTGCTCGGCCTGATGACCTCTAGCGGCGGAGCTGCGTGGCGCGGTGACCTCTAGACGTGCGGAACGTCGTGGCCTGATGACCTCGAGCGATGGGGAGTTGCGAGGCGAGGTGTTCAAAGAGGACGAGGAGGACTCTGCGCTGCTCCGCGGCTGGGCGTAACTGAGCGGGAAGCCATCGGGCGGGTCGGCCCGATCAATACATCCTCTTGGTCCTCATCTTGTCCTTGTGGACCTCTCCTTGGAGCTGCGCCTTGGGTCAGCTCATTGGGGCATCTCGTTGATCCGCCTTGGGGATCTCAATGTGAGGAAAAGGGGGATGCAGAATGGAAAATGCGGATAGGTATATCTACATGAGGACTCGACTAGAAGATACTGCGGGCGTTGAGGGTACCCTCACGGGTCTCAGTACGTATGTACGTTGATTAGGACGTCTTGGACACCCCCGCATAGCTCTGTACAGCCGCATCCTCATCACGTGTCAGGCCGGTTTTCTCTAGGCTCGATGGTGACACGTGGATGTGTCGGTCGATGAGCAAGGGGGAGCTGTGATGGATGAAGTTGATTTGGAGTATCGGGTGCTGGAGTTGACCGCATCGAGGCAGGTTGGGCAGCTCAGCACTAAGGAGCTGATGGT
The DNA here is from genome assembly GCF_040980905.1 of Kocuria sp. CPCC 205235. Taxonomy (NCBI): domain Bacteria; kingdom Bacillati; phylum Actinomycetota; class Actinomycetes; order Micrococcales; family Micrococcaceae; genus Kocuria; species Kocuria sp. CPCC 205235. Next base: position 6,439 of record NZ_JAVKPR010000044.1, on the reverse strand, counting down.
AATGCTCCAGGAGCTTCTTGCCGCGCATAGTGAGGGACCGGCCGAGGCAGAAAATGCCATGTGGCGGGCCTATGAGGAGGGCCTTCTCAGTCGCCGTGAGGTGGAGATTCTGCTCGGTCCAATCGGGGTGAAACAGTTCCCTCCTGGTGCTCATCGGGTGAAGAGGGGTGCGCCTCATCCAGAGCAGTCTTTCGATGATCCGCACGCGGAGAAACGGCGCGGCATGTAGCGGTTGGATGTCTCTTCGGGGCTGTCCTTTTGGTCGCCGTGGGAGCTAATTTCTTAAAGATCGACGACGACCGCAAGAGGGAAAGATGCTCATGGACTTGGGAGACAGGCTGGACAGGGCGCGGCGATGTTATGGCCCGTCTTGGCCGCCGGCATTGGGGCAGTATCTGGCAGGTGTAGAGGCCGAGCTCACCGATGAGATCCTCGAGGATCTGGCTTACCTCGAGGCGGTTTACGAGGTGTCGTGGCCAGGTAAGGAGCCTGTTGTCAGGAGCGGTCTTTGAGGGGTATCACGAGCGGTCATAACCTGGTGTCACCGAGCATCCAAGGTGGGGTGTCCAGGGGTATCAGTCCAGGTCAAAAGGTGTTCGCGGTGACCCGAGGGCTACCTTCAACAAGACCTAACCCGGTACCAAGAAGAGGGAGAGGAAGCCATGTCGAAGAGTAAAAAGAAGCCAGGTCAGCCGCACTCATTAGCGCGCAAGAGGGAGCAACAGCGCGCCTCAAAACGAGAGGAAACCAAGCCAGAGGAGGAGCAGATCGACATGGGCCTCGAGCTGCGAAAGGCTGCCGCGCAGATGAGGCGAAACAAATCCCAGATCGAGGACGGCACCACCTATGCATCGCAAAAGCGCCGTAGCCGTGAGCAATCCCCCGGGCGCACTGATGGTGTGAGTTACGGATAGGCCGCGCTGCGGTCAGAAGGTCGAGAGGGAGAGAGTTATGTCAGAGAAGTTTGATCCCGAAAAGCCGCTGTTCCGGTTCATCGATGACGGTGAAGGTGGAGAGGAGAAGGAGCACTTCCGAGTCAAGGATCTCGAGAAGGTGTGGAGCGGAGAGGATCTCGTGGCGAGCGACGACGAGGACGAAGAAGGAGACCCGTCAGGGCGTCACTGATGCTCTCTGACGGGTCTCGCTTAGCCTCTAAATCCGGAGCCTCAGAATCGAATTGAGCGGGATCTGTTGATCCCCTCTCGACGCCGCGTCTCGATCATGGGCCTGATCTCGGGTCTCCTTATGACAGACTCCAGCGGGCCGTGAAAATCGTGGCCTCCGAAGCCTTGGCTTCTTCAAATCGATCCCGGCGGATGTACATCATTTCCTCCGAAACGGCAAAGAGTCCGCCAGGCTCTGCGATTTCCTTAATGGAGTTCTCCTCCGCGCAAACCAAATAAACAGCGTTGTCAGCTAGCCAGGTGTACAAGATGGCGACGCCATTTGGTGCAGCAGATTCGTTGGCAATGCGTGCCTTCTCGATGGTCTTATGGCGAACTCCGATCTGCGGAGTATCCGTCTGAGAGGTTCGTACCGTCACGACTGCTACCCAGCTGCGGTCGTCGTTCAACTCGAGGATGGACTCGCCAGTTGCTGGGTCGTAGTCCAAGCTGCCGTGCTTCCCTAGGGCCAGATTGGCCAGAGTAGGTACAGCCTGTCGTAGCTGAGGGGTCGTGATCTTCATGGTGACTCCTTGTGGTGGTAGGTAAGAATGAATTTGACGAGAATCAGATTCTCTAGAATCTTTGTCTCAAGACTCAGATTGTCAGATTTGTGAGTAGCTGTCAACCTGCTACCTCCATGAGATGATTCGGGGATACTCATTGGGCCGGCTTAAAACGATGCTGTGGCAGGTTCCAGAAGGGGTCTCAAGGGGCTGGACATTTTACGTTATGCCTAGTCAGATAGATATAGACGAGTTCGGGAACGAGCAGCGATTGAGAGCGCAGCTCCGGGGCGAAGGCAGGGGAACCAACATCGGCCCGTTGAAGTTTCCCGAACTCGTCTTCTTCTCGCTCGAATCGACACGACGCTCCTGGGGACCCGCTATGGCGCCTCTGATGTCCCGCGAGGATCTTGGCGTAGCTCGCTAAGAGATCGCGCAATTCAGCGTCTCAAATGCGCATTGAGCGAAGCGCCAGGTTGTCAGAGGTCGCGTACTTCATCTCGTGACGGGAAATAGCTATCACTCAATCCCCAGACCAGCCACCAGTCTGACTCCTCGGGCTTCACAACGGTGAGGACAAAGAAGTCCCTCATCTCCGCATCCTCGAACACCTGACCGCTAGAGGCGCCTTCGTAATGGATGAACCGGACGTACTTAATATCCGGATCCTCTTCGTTGTCCTCCACTCCAGTCAACATGGAAAGGTCTGCGATGAGATCAGCCGCTTGGCGATATCCATTCCACGCCGAAGGATTGGTTGAGAGATTATCCAGAGCATTCCGGTAATGAACCGGGTCTTGCAGCGCCTGCCACCACAGGAATGCAGTGCCTCGAGGGGTATATGGATCCGGCTCAGCATCGGGTGACCCGAAGGCCTCAGTAAGGGCTTCTTGATCGGTTGATTCAACAATGGGCAGGGGGAGATCATCGTCAGCCATGCGCACAGTATGGGCCACCCCACTGACACGGTGTTGCCATAGGTGTGCACTGAGGAGATCCGCAAATTGAGTCCCGTTCTCTCGGGGGATCTCGGCACTACATACCCCATGATGGAAGAGGCAGCATCCCCCCACTGAAAGGATCTTCTCCCATGGCAAGACGCCGCGCACCGCGAAAAATGCCCAAAGTGGCTACGGAGGATCGCATCGTCCTCGAGGAGCAGGAGATCGAAGAACGTGGCGGCGGCCTGTTCGATGACATCCCGGAGTGCAAAGACGGTGAGACTCGGACCTGGCCGAAGCTTGAGGCAGCTCGCGCTAGGGCAAAACGCGGACAAGCGCCCACCTCGCTGCTGAAGCAGATCCGAAAGCGCTGATACTCGAATCGACGTCTTGATGACACTCCTGGAGACCCGTCAAGACGCCTTTGACGCTCCGTGATGCTCGCGTCGAGCGAATACTCGTCGAGAGCCACTTGAGGCGCTCAGATGAGCATTGAGGGGAGTTGCACTAAGCAGATTGTTCCCGCGAACTCGGCTCCGTGGCGTCCATCTTGGCGAGCCTTTGCGCCTTTTTGCGACGTCTGCTGAGCTTCAAGGGCATCTCTGGGAGGTCAAAGTCGTTCTCGGGGCTCTTCTGCGGTCCCCCATCAGGACGAACTGAGCCATGATTTGCTGATTTATTGTGAGGTGTCTCATTTGTAGAGCGTTCTGTCAGAGAGATCGTTCTAGTGCCCCTCATAGAGAGCTCCCGCCTAGCCCTAGAGAGCAGCGCATAGACAGTAGACCTCGGGTACCCCGTCCCCTCGATGATCCCCCTGACAGATGACCCCCCACAATGCAGCCTCCATATCCTGGCCATCTTGGTTCGCGACCTCTCCGACCTGACATCCTGGGATCGCTGCCGCGCCTTTGGGAGCCGAAGTTTGAGGAGCTGCTCCCCGTGTCGTCGCCACGTGGTGACCCCACCTTTTGAGCACTGCTCTAGGGAAAAATGGCCGCCGTAGAGGCCCTCAGCTTTAGGACGCATATTCCAGGACCCGCCCCGCTTTGGTGGAGTCCAGTCAGATCGGCGACTTGCCCGGTTCGGTCCCCAGTTGTACACGGATTGGACAATTCCGCGGAGCTCCTGCGGCTCCAGGCCACTCTTTGGGGAATGCGCTTTGAGCAGTCGGTTCAGGTGCTCTGCGTAGTGCAAGAGGTCATCCCACTGCACTGGCTTACCGGAGAGCCGCCACGAAGTGGACCGCCTACTCAGCGCGGTGAACACCGCAGAATTGCGAGCAAAATCAAGGCCTTCCTGAATGATGCGGTCCACCCACTGCTGCTCCCCCTCGGCCGGTCTTGTTTCGTGCTGATCATCAAGCAGGGTCTCCTGCTTCGGTGCATCCTTGGTCGGAAGTGATCGATGATGTCCCGGGAGATACCGGGCGCGGTCCACGTGGTACCCCGATTTCAGACAAGCAGCTTTGAGATCATTCAAGCCGTACTTTTGATAGTGCACCCATTGCCAGTCGTAATCCTGGTCATCATGGAAGGGATTCCGCATAATCCGTCCGGTAAAGGCCCGGTCACCACCGGTGAGATGCGCAATGGTCTTCTGGACCGCCCGGTAGAGAACGGCAGATTTGGTCCGATTTCCTTCAGCGTCTTTGAACTTCACCGGCGAATTCAGAAGCCAAATGGCCTGCCACTGACCGGGCCGTGACACCTTTCCCGAACCTTTGTCTTCCCTCGAGGTACGGACGGCCACGAGATTCGGAGCAGCCCCAAAGTCGATCAGCTTTTGCAAGGTCTCCGGGTCGTCAGATTCCATCGCCAGGAGCGCCGTGTACCTTGGGCCGGCCATCTGAATCTTGCGAAAGGTGCCAATGTTGTCCCTAGTCACCGTGTACTTGCCGGGCTTCGCCCAGACAATGCGACCGTGCTGATCGTGACGCATCCGCCCATTTTGATCAGTCCATGGGGCCTCGACCACCGTGTAGGTCTTGACCCCCCACGCCATGTGCTCCCATAGATGCCGCTTTTGGCTCCCGGTGAGGCCCTGGCATGTCCCGTCGAAACCGGGGAGGTAATCCCGCAGGGAAAATATTTCAGTGAGCCAATTTCCACCAAGTGCCCTTTTGAGGAGCGGATCAATTTTTCGAAGTGGAATTTCCCGAAAAATACCGCCGATTTGGGCAATCTGGGAATTGATATCAGTCGTACTGAAAGCAGGTACTTTTAGGCGTGCCTCGATAGAGGCGGGAGGAATCATTTTTTGCGGTTACTCTCTGCTCGAATCTTCCCGATATTCAGTTGGCGCTGAATATCAAGTAGCGTATTTTACGCTTTATAAGAGAGTAGCGCACGACGGCGCAACGAGTCGTCAATCAGAGCCTTTCGGCGCGTCGTCCCAGGTCAGAGCCTTAGACAAAACGAAGACCCCGGGAGCGCCAACTCACCGAGGCCTTCTCGCAGGTCATCCTCAGTTCGAAAAGATTCGAGTTGCCACCGCTGGGGCTAGAAACGAACCTCGGATGTACCTGGTCGTCTACCATTCTAGACCAAATCGATCACTTTGGAAGACTTTGGGCCCCGTGCCACAAGGTCGAGGCAGCGTTTAAGGGAACACTCAACCAGGCATAGTTGTCTTAGCGGCAGAAGCTGTCCTGGCCGGCCCGTTTTGGCGTCACGATCCAAAAGGTACCTTTAAAAGTTAGCTAATGAAGCACTCATAATATTTTTTGGGGCTAAGAACCGTTCCGCTGACGGTGATTTCGTGGCATCCGGCGGTACAGCCCAGGCTCCGGTCCTCTGGGAAGAGTCCCTCCATGCAGCACCTTTTTCCGGTACACCTCTTCCTTGAGCTCACGGACCTCTTTATCGACGATCAACACGAAACCTCGAGGGGACAATTCGGTCTTCACTTCACCGCGGTCAATCCATCGGTACAACGTTGTGACCGCGATGCCGATCTCCTTGGCTGCGTCCGGAACAATCCATCGCTTAGCTCTCACCACGACGACTCCTCCTTACAACCCCATCATGCGCCGGAAGAAACCCTTGGGCTCAGACTGCTCGTTTGGGGCCTGTTCCGAAGCTTCGTCACTTGGTCTGAACTCCCCGTTGACACCATTTTGACTAGGCCGAACATCTGAATGACGCCCCTGGTGGCCCTCCATGGTGGTCTCGCGGTAGGTGTCGTGAGGCCCCTCTTGATGCCACTCCTGACGCCCCTGCTCGCGGTGTACTGGATTCTGGGCCGGTGATGTTCCCGCGGTGAGCATCCGCAGCGCCATGCGCTCAGCTTCATTTGCCACCTGAAGAGCATCCAGCGCGCGACCCCGTTCCTCTGCCCTTGCTTCAGCTACCTCGGCTCGCCTCCTCCATTCTGAGACTTCCCGCTCCAGATCTCGCACCTGCGAGGTGAGCTCCTCGAGCTGCGCGGACATATCGGATGCTTCCTGGGGCTGTACTTGAGGCCGGCCGCCCGGTTGCTCCCTCTGCGGACCTTCCCCTGCGATGAGACCACATGCCACCAGGGCCGTCATTGGCACCTGCCAACCATCTGCACTGATATCCGCTCCGGCACCTATCAGGTCTTCACGCCGTCTCCGCAAGGTGCTCACGCTGACACCTGCCACGTTGGCGGCTTCTTTCATGCTGAACACCGCCGTGGTAGCCCCGATGGAGCCTTGATCTGATGCGGTTTCGGGTGTTCCCTCTGTGGTCATGAGACCAGTCTGCCACCTGGCACCGGGATGTTGTGGAACCTTAATGTGGCCTTGACCCCGGATGGTGGACACGGGGTTATGCGGCTTGTTGAAGATCCGCAGTCTGGTTACAGTGTT